>NZ_JBSGXB010000082.1:0-25440 GCF_053609185.1 Streptomyces sp. NPDC054956
GGGCTGAGTTTGCCGGCGTTTGAGGCGCGGGGGTCCGGGGGCTGGTCCCCGTGCCACGGCGCCGCACGGCTCGCACGGGGCGGGACCGCGCCCCCGCAAGGGCCCGGCACCGCCCCGGTCGGCTACGACGTGCGGGGAGCCCGCGTCGCCTTCTTCGCGGCGGCCTTCTTCGCCGGGGCGGCCGCCTTCTTCGCGGCGACGGCCTTCTTCGCGGCCGTCTTCTTCACCGGACGGGCCGACTCGGAGGCTACCGCCTCCAGGACGCGGTCCGCGCCCAGGATGTCCCGCAGGAACTTGCCCGTGTGGCTCGCGCCCACCGACGCGACCTGCTCGGGAGTGCCCTCGGCGACGACGAGACCGCCGCCGTAGCCACCCTCGGGACCCATGTCGACGACCCAGTCCGCGGTCTTGATGACATCGAGGTTGTGCTCGATGACGATCACCGAGTTCCCCTTGTCCACCAGCCCCGACAGCACCTTGATCAGCTTCGAGATGTCCTCGAAGTGCAGACCCGTCGTCGGCTCGTCCAGGACGTACACCGTCCGCCCCGTCGACCGCTTCTGCAGCTCCGACGCCAGCTTCACGCGCTGCGCCTCACCGCCCGACAGCGTCGGCGCCGACTGGCCGAGCCGCACGTACCCCAGCCCGACCTCGTTCAGGGTCTTCAGGTGCCGCGAGATCGTCGGGACCGCCTCGAAGAATCCGGCGGCCTCCTCGATCGGCATGTTCAGGACCTCGGCGATGGACTTGCCCTTGTAGTGGACCTCCAGCGTCTCCCGGTTGTACCGGTCGCCGTGGCAGACCTCGCACGGGACGTACACGTCCGGCAGGAAGTTCATCTCGATCTTGATCGTGCCGTCGCCGGAGCAGTTCTCGCACCGGCCGCCCTTGACGTTGAAGGAGAAGCGGCCCGGCAGGTAGCCGCGCACCTTCGCCTCCATCGTCTCCGCGAAGAGCTTGCGGACGTGGTCGAAGACGCCGGTGTACGTCGCCGGGTTGGACCTCGGGGTCCTGCCGATGGGCGACTGGTCGACGTGCACGACCTTGTCGACGAGGTCGTCGCCGTCGACCCGGGTGTGCCGCCCCGGCACCGACCGCGCGCCGTTGAGCTCGCGGGCCAGGTGCGTGTAGAGGATGTCGTTGACCAGCGTCGACTTGCCGGAGCCCGATACGCCCGTCACCGCCGTGAGCACGCCCAGCGGGAAGGACACGTCGATGTCCCGCAGGTTGTTCTCCTTGGCGCCGTGGACGGTCAGCTTGCGCGTCGGGTCCACGGGGCGGCGTACGTCCGGGAGCGGGATGGACCGCTTGCCGGACAGGTACTGCCCGGTGACCGACTCGTCGTTCGCCAGGAGCTCCTTCAGCGAACCGCTGTGCACGACCTTGCCGCCGTGCTCGCCGGCGCCCGGGCCGATGTCCACGACCCAGTCGGCCACCTTGATGGTGTCCTCGTCGTGCTCGACGACGATGAGCGTGTTGCCCATGTCGCGCAGCCGTACGAGGGTCTCGATCAGGCGGTGGTTGTCGCGCTGGTGGAGGCCGATGGAGGGCTCGTCCAGTACGTACAGCACGCCGACGAGACCGGAGCCGATCTGCGTGGCCAGCCGGATGCGCTGGGCCTCGCCGCCCGACAGGGTGCCGGCGGCCCGGTTGAGCGAGAGGTAGTCCAGGCCGACGTCGACGAGGAAGCGCAGCCGCTCGTTGACCTCCTTGAGGACCCGCTCGGCGATCTTCTTGTCGCGGGCGTCGAGCTTCATGCGTCCGAGGAAGTCCGCGCACTCGCTGATCGACATCGCGGCGACCTCGGCGATGGAGCGGTCCATCACCGTCACCGCGAGCACGATCGGCTTGAGCCGGGTGCCCTCGCAGGTCGGGCAGGGCACCTCGCGCATGTAGCCCTCGAAGCGCTCGCGGCTGGCGTCGCTCTCGGACTCGGAGTGGCGCCGCTTGACGAACGGCACGGCGCCCTCGAAGGCCGTGGTGTAGGCCCGCTCGCGCCCGTACCGGTTGCGGTAGCGGACCTCGATCTGCGTCTTGTGGCCGTAGAGCAGGGCCTTCTTCGCCCGCAGCGGCAGTCCGGCCCAGGCGATGTCGGTGCGGAAGCCCAGCTCCTCGGCGAGCGCGCCGATCAGCCGCTGGAAGTAGTCCTTGGTGTGGCCGAGCGACCACGGGGAGACCGCGCCCTCGTCCAGGGACTTGTCCTCGTCCGGGACGATCAGCTCGGGGTCCACCTCCATGCGCGTACCGATGCCGGTGCACTCGGGGCAGGCGCCGAAGGGCGAGTTGAAGGAGAAGGAGCGCGGCTCCAGCTCCTCGAAGGACAGGTCGTCGTACGGGCAGTAGAGGTGCTCGGAGTACATCCGCTCACGCTCGGGGTCGTCCTCGGCGAGGTCGACGAAGTCCAGGATCACCATGCCGCCGGACAGCCCGAGGGCCGTCTCCACGGAGTCCGTCAGCCGGCGCTTGGCGCCCTCCTTGACGGTGAGGCGGTCGATGACCACCTCGATGGTGTGCTTCTCCTGCTTCTTCAGCGTGGGCGGCTCGGAGAGCTGGATCGTCTCCCCGTCCACCCGGGCCCGGCTGTAGCCCTTGGTCTGGAGGTCGGCGAAGAGGTCGACGAACTCGCCCTTGCGCTCGCGGACCAGCGGCGAGAGCACCTGGAAGCGGCTGCCCTCGGGCAGCGCGAGCACCTTGTCGACGATCGCCTGCGGCGACTGCCGCGAGATCGGCCGGCGGCACTCGGGGCAGTGGGGCTTGCCGATGCGGGCGAAGAGCAGGCGCAGGTAGTCGTAGACCTCGGTGATGGTGCCCACGGTCGAGCGCGGGTTGCGCGAGGTGGACTTCTGGTCGATGGAGACGGCCGGGGAGAGGCCCTCGATGAAGTCGACGTCGGGCTTGTCCATCTGCCCGAGGAACTGGCGGGCGTACGAGGAGAGCGACTCGACGTAGCGGCGCTGGCCCTCGGCGAAGATCGTGTCGAAGGCCAGGGAGGACTTGCCCGACCCGGAGAGTCCGGTGAAGACGATGAGTGAGTCGCGGGGCAGGTCGAGCGAGACGTTCTTGAGGTTGTGCTCGCGAGCGCCACGAACGATGAGACGGTCGGTCACGCCGGTCCGCACCTTTCTTGAGAGAGCGGGGGCACGGGCCCCCGTCCCAGGGTATTGGGGGGCGCCTCTGCGATGGAGTTGGAGACTGAACCCCGAGCGTATAGCACGTGCATTCGATTTCCGGCACTACGCCAACCGCTTCACCCGAACGTGTGGCGAGAACCCTCGACGGACTAGGCTCGTCCACATGATTGATCATGTGCACGACCTGCGATCTGTACGTGAAGCCACGGACCGACTGCTGACCGCGGTCGCGAAGCTGGACAACGCCGCCCTGGCCGAAGAGTCACTTCTCCCCGGCTGGACGCGTGGCCACATCCTGGCCCACCTCGCCCGCAACGCCGACGCCCTGGTGAACGTCTTCGAGGGCCGCCCGATGTACGAGAGCGGCGCCACCCGCGAGGCGGACATCGAGCGCGACTTCGGCCGGCCCCTCCTGGAACAGCTCGAGGACGTCCGGAATTCCGCCGCCCGCTGGGAGGCCGTGGCCGAGCGCCCGCAGGACTGGACCCGCGTCGTGGAGCTGCGCAACGGCGTCACCGACGTCGCCGCCCGCGTCCCCTTCCGCCGCCTGATCGAGGTCGAGCTGCACCACGTCGACCTGAACATCGGCTACGAGCTCACGGACCTCTCCGACGAGTTCACCGACCGGGAGATCGCCTTCCTCGCCGACCGCTGGTCGGGCCGTCCGGACGTGCCTCCCGTGACCCTGCGGACCGCGCTCGGCGAGGTCGGGCACACCGGCGGCACGGAGGGCACCCCCGTGGTCCTCGAGGGCCCCAAGGCCGAACTCCTCGGCTGGCTGGCCGGGCGCGGTCTGCGCGGTGCCCACCTCGCCGTCCTGGCGGGCGACGGTCTCCCGGAGCTCCCCCCGCTCTAGGATCAAGGCATGACGTACACCGGAGAGGTCAAAGTCGGCGGTCCGGCCGACGTGCACGAGCTCGCGGACCTGATGATTTCCAAGGTCGCGGTGGGCTCGATGAACAACAACGCCTACCTGCTGCGTTGCCGGGCCACCGATGAGCAGCTGCTCATCGACGCGGCCGCCGAGGCGGGCACGCTGCTGAGCCTGATCGGGGACGACGGCATCGCGTCCGTCGTCACCACCCACCGGCACGGCGACCACTGGGGCGCGCTCGCCGAGGTGGTCGCGGCCACCGGGGCCACCACCTACGCGGGCGCCCACGACGCCGAGGGCATCCCGGTGAAGACCGACGTCCCGGTGGCGGACGGGGACACCGTGCGCGTCGGACGGGTCGAGCTGACCGCCCGCCACCTGGTCGGCCACACCCCCGGCTCGATCGCGCTGATCTACGACGACCCGCACGGCCACCCGCACGTGTTCACCGGCGACTGCCTCTTCCCGGGCGGCGTCGGCAACACCTGGGGCGACCCGAAGGCCTTCGTCCAGCTCGTCGACGACGTCGAGCACAAGCTCTTCGAGCAGCTGCCGGACGAGACCTGGGTCTATCCGGGCCACGGCAACGACACCACGCTCGGCGCCGAGCGGCCGCACCTGGCCGAATGGCGCGAGCGCGGCTGGTAGCGGGCACCGAATCCGTCAACCTCGTGCCGGACTCCACTCCTTCCGGTCGATGATGGCCGAACGCACGTCCTGAGGGTGCGGGGCGGGGTAATTGCTGCACCATGCAACAGGACCCCTCCCCGGCCACCCCGGCCGTTCCCGCTCCCGGCGCTCCCCCCGCTCCCCCTTCCGGGGCCCCCGCCCCCGCGGCCCCGCGGCCCTCGATGCTCCGGCTCGCCTCGGCCTCCCTCGCCGGCACCGCCATCGAGTTCTACGACTTCTTCGTCTACGGCACGGCCGCCGCCCTGGTGCTCGGCCCGCTCTTCTTCCCCTCCTTCTCGCCGCTCGCCGCCACCCTGGCCGCCTTCGGCACCTTCGGCGTCGGCTTCCTCGCCCGCCCCCTGGGCTCCGCCGTCTTCGGCCACATCGGCGACCGTTACGGCCGCCGCCCGGTGCTGCTCGGCTCCCTGCTGCTCACCGGCCTCGCCACCGTGGCGGTGGGCTGCGTGCCCTCGTACGCCTCCATCGGGGTGGCCGCGCCGATCCTGCTGGTCGTCCTGCGCTTCCTCCAGGGCTTCGGCCTCGGCGGGGAGTGGGGAGGCGCGGTCCTGCTGACCGCCGAGCACGCCCCCGAGGGGCGGCGCGGGCTGTGGGCGAGCTTCCCGCAGATGGGCCCGGCGGTGGGGTTCCTGCTCGCCAACGGGCTGATGCTGACCCTGTCGGGCACCCTCAGCGACGGGCAGTTCGCCGCCTGGGGCTGGCGGGTGCCGTTCTGGGCGGCCGGGGTACTGGCCCTGGCCGGACTGTGGCTGCGCCGCTCGGTGGAGGAGACCCCGCAGTTCCGCGCGCTCGCCGAGACGGGCCGCCGGGCGGACGCCCCGCTGGCCGAGGTCGTACGGGGCCACTGGCGGCTGCTCCTGCTGACCGGCGGGGCACTGGCCGTCGGCTACGCCGTCTTCTACGCGGTCACCACCTGGTCCCTCGCCTATGCCACCGAGCACCTCGGGGTGCACCGCACGGTGATGCTCGCCTGCATCATGGCGGCCGTCGCGGTCAAGGGCCTGGCCACCCCGGCGGTCGCGGTGCTCGGCGACCGCTACGGCCGGCGCCCGCTGTGCCTGGCCGGCTGCGCGGCCTGCGCGCTGTGGATGTTCCCGTTCGTGGCGCTGCTGCGCACGGCCGATCCGCTGCTCATGACGCTGGGGCTGCTCGGCGCCCTGCTCGGCATGGTGACGATGTTCGCGGTGGTGGGCGCGTACCTCCCCGAGCTGTACGCCCCGCGGATCCGCTGCACGGGCGCGGCCGTCGGCTACAACCTCGGCGGGGTGCTGGGCGGCGCGCTGACCCCGATCGCGGCGACGGCCCTGGCGGACGGCTCGGGCCCGCCCTGGGCCGTCGCGGTGTACCTGACGGCGATCTCCTCGGTCTCGCTGGTCTGCTTCGCGCTGCTCCCGGAGACGAACCCGGTGGTCGTGCGGCAGCGCGAGGCCGGGGACGCGAAAACGGGGGCGGCCGAAGCGGCCGCCCCCGTGTAGCCCACCGGGCCGTCCGGCGCGTCTAGGCGCCGATGCTCTCCTGCTCGGCGGCGGCGGCCTCGGCCGCCGCCTGCTTCTTCGAGGCGATCAGGCTGGTGATCGTGGTGATCACCAGGACTCCGCAGATGACGCCCAGCGAGACCGGGATGGAGATCTGCGGGACGTGCACGCCGGACTCGTGCAGGGCGTGCAGCACGAGCTTGACGCCGATGAAGCCGAGGATGACGGAGAGGCCGTAGCTGAGGTGGACCAGCTTCTTGAGCAGTCCGCCGATGAGGAAGTACAGCTGGCGCAGACCCATCAGGGCGAAGGCATTGGCGGTGAAGACGATGTACGGGTCCTGGGTGAGGCCGAAGATCGCGGGGATCGAGTCCAGGGCGAACAGCACGTCCGTGGTGCCGATGGCGAGCATGACGACCATCAGCGGGGTCAGGATGCGCTTGCCGTTGTTCCGGATGAAGAGCTTCGTGCCGTGGTAGCGGTCGGCGACGCCGAACTTCTTCTCGATCGACTTGAGGAGGCGGTTCTCCTCGAATTCCTCTTCCTCCTCGTCCTTGCGGGCTTCCTGGATCAGCTTCCACGCGGTGTAGATGAGGAACGCGCCGAAGATGTAGAAGACCCACGAGAAGGTGGTGATGATCGCGGCGCCGGCGGCGATGAAGATCGCGCGCAGGACGAGGGCGATCAGCACGCCCACCAGCAGCACGCGCTGCTGGAGGTGGGAGGGGACCGAGAACTTCGCCATGATCAGGACGAAGACGAACAGGTTGTCCACGCTCAGGGACTTCTCGGTGATGAAACCGGCGAAGAATTCCTGGGAAGCCTGGCCGTGCCCGAAGAACAGCAGGCCGAGACCGAAGAGCACGGCGAGGGCGATCCAGACGATCGTCCAGGTGCCGGCTTCCTTCATGGAAACGTCGTGGGGTTTGCGGCCGATGAAGAAATCGGCGCCGATGAGGATGCCCAGACCGAGGATGGTCAGCACCCAGAGGGTCAACGAAACGTCCACTATTTACATGCCTCCGGCAGATGGCTCAGCACTTTGTCAGCGTCATCGCTGCCGGAGGTCTCTTCCACCCGGACGGCCAGGAGGCCACGGGCCGGCGCCCCGGGACCGATTGCAGTCCGTATTGACGGGCACGCCGTAGCAGGAAAGCAGGAATACTCCCCTCCGCACTCATAAGCGTACCGGTCTCGGACGCATAAGGTAAAGGGGAACCCAAGAACTGGTCAGCGGCCGGTCATCCGGAACGGGACGGCCGGCCGCCGCGGGCCGCTACCCGGCGGCCCGCCTGGCCGCCGCGACCCGCTCCAGCGCCTGGTCGAGGACCCGACTGCCCTGCGGGGGCAGGTCCGGCTCGAAGGTCCAGGCGTGGTGGACCCACGGATCGGCGAGGTGGTTGTCCGGGACCGGCGAGAGCCTCATCAGTGAACGCCACAGCGGATCCAGCAGCGGCCCGTAGGCCGAGGCCTCGTCACGGTCAGCGACCATCAGCAGGTGCACGCCGACCGCCGGACCCTCGTCGGCGAGATAGCGCAAACGGGTGACGGCACGGTCGTCGAACCCGTGCGGGAAGTCGTGCACGACCAGCAGCTGGTCCGAGGTGTCCACATCCGGCGGCAGGTCCTCGGGAGCCCCGGCCCGCACCGCCATCTGTACGAGGTCCACGCGCCGGGTCAGCCGCTCCAGGGTCTCGGTGACCCCGGCGGCCCCGGCGGCCGGCGGACCGGCCAGCACCCCGGCGCGCACCAGCGGAGCCAGCGAGGCGGCTCCGGCGCCGGCCGCGTCGATGACGTGGACGGAGAACCGGTCGGCGGGATGGGCGGCGAGCAGCCGCGCGGCGTGCGCGACGGCCATGTCCATCGCGGCCCGGCGCAGCCGGTCGGTGTCCATGGCCATTGCGGCCTCGGAGCCGGTGCGGCCGTTGTCGATCCACAGGCCGCGCTCGAGCGGCACCCGGACCAGCATGGGGATGCGCAGACCGGGCCGCTCGGGCAGGTGCAGATCGCCCAGGCGCAGCGCCAGCGGGCTCTCGGCGGGCACGGCGTGCGCGTGCCAGACGGGGTTGTCCCAGCGGGCGTACGAGGCCGGCAGCGCGGGCTCGACCACCTCGGACTCGGCGGTGAGCTGGACGAGGTCGCGGTCGAGGACGGCCTGCGCCTGCGCGACCAGCTCGTCGCGGCGGGCCCGGGCGGTGTCGCGGGCGGCGTTGCCGGAGCCGCCGAGGCGGTGGCGGGGGTCGGACAGCGCCTCGTCGAGCTCGCGGTCCATCCGGGAGTCGGCGAACTCGACGGCGCCGCGGTAGGCGGCGACGGAGCGGGCCAGGTCCTCGAACATGCCCCAGACCTGGTTGTAGAGCCGCTCCTCCATGGACCAGCCGCTCGCGTCCCCGGCGACGGGGCGCGGCTGCTCGCCGGGCGGGGGCGGCGCGGCGGGGCGCGGGGCGGGCTCGGGCGGTTCGGTGCTGGTGCGCCGGCGCGGGTGGGAGTAGCTGATGGTGGGCGGGCCGCCGGCGGTGTCCGCGGCGGGGGCGGCGGCGTACGGGGTTCCGGAGACCGGGATCTGCTCCGGCGGCGTGGCGGCGGCCGGGGCGTTCTGCGGGGCGGGTTCGGCCGCCGGGGCCCGCAGGCCGCGCGGCACGGTCGGGGCCGGTCCGCCGGGCACGGCCGCCAGGGTGACGTCCCCGGTCGCCGTCACGCCCATGGCGGCGGCGGCCAGCTCGGCGGCCGCCGGGGCGGGCAGGCCCGCGTCGGCCAGGAGCGCGCCGAGTCCGCCGGCGTATCCCTGGCCGACGGCACGGACCTTCCAGGCTCCCTGGCGCCGGTACAGCTCCAGGGCCACGACGGCGGTCTCGGACTCCAGGCCCGTCAGCGTGTACCCGGCGAGCTCGGCGCCCTCCGGGTCGGCCACGGACACGTAGGAGGCCGGGACCGCGCCGAAGCGGGCCGGACCGCCGGGCGGCAGGACCAGCACGAGGCCGACCCGGTGCACGGCCGGTCCGACCGCGTCGAGGTCGACCACCATGCTGTGCCGCCCCGAGACGGCCCCGGGCACTTCCAGACCCGGCAGGGCGGGGGCACCGGGATGGGCCAGCGCCTCGGGGCCGGCGAGCCGGCCCTCGTCGTCGCCGACCTGGGCCAGGGCGAGCACGGGTGTGCCCGCCGAGACCCTGATCTCCACCCGGCTCCGGGACAGGGGGTGGTTCTGCCCCCGGACCAGTTCGGCCGTCATCGTGCAGCCCCTCCCCCGTACCCGTTCTTCTGCCGTGCCGTCGTCGGTCGCGCTCTGCTTCGTGGTGCCCGGTCCGTCTACAGGTGCGGCAGGATCGCCGGCATCAGGTCCTGGAACGTACGGCCGTTGGCCGGGTTGCCGAGGGCCGTCATCTGCCAGCCGCCGCCGACGCGCGACACCTTCGCCATGATCTGCGCCGTGTACTGGCCGCCGCCGTCGAGGGTGTAGCGGGCCAGCTCCTGGCCGTTGGTCTCGTCGACGATGCGGCAGAACGCGTTCTGCACCTCCTGGAACGTCTGGCCGGTGAAGGAGTTCACCGTGAAGACGATCTGGTCGATGTGCACTGGAACGCGCTGCAGGTCGACGAGGATCGACTCGTCGTCCCCGCCCTGGCCGACGCCGCCGACGAGGTTGTCGCCGGTGTGCCGGACCGAGCCGTCGTCGCTCTGCAGGTGCCGGAAGAACACGACGTCGACGGGCTGCTTGTCGGCGAAGAGTACCGCCGAGGCGTCGAGGTCGATCTCCCGGGTCCGCGAGCCGAACAGCCCCCGGCGCTTGGCCGCCTGCCAGCCGAGGCCCATCCGGACCGCGGTCAGCGTGCCCCCGTCCGCCTTCTGCAGACTGATGGCCTGACCCTTGGTCATGTTGACCGTCACGCGCTGTCCCCTCTCCATAGCCCTCCCCCGATGGGGGTGCGCAGCGTGTACCTGCGGCTGTGTCCCAACCCTACTGACCGCCCCCGGGTCAGGCGAGGCCCGCTTCCTTCATCTGTCGCAGCTCCTTCTTCAGTTCGCCCACCTCGTCCCGGATCCGGGCCGCGACCTCGAACTGGAGCTCCGCCGCGGCCCCGCGCATCCGCTCGGTCATCTGCTCGATCAGCGCGGCCAGTTCGGCGGCGGGACGGTCGGTCAGCACCTCGCCGCCCTTGGCCCCCTTGGCCCCGGCCTTGCCGCCCGACTTGGCCGCGGACGCCTTGCCGCCCAGTGCGGGCACCGGCGCCTTGAGGGCCTTGCCGTCCTTCGTCTGCCGGTAGCCGGTGCCGAGGAGCTCCTCGGTGTCGAGTTCCTCGCGGGCGATGGTGGCGACGATGTCGTTGATCTTCTTGCGCAGCGGCTGCGGGTCGATGCCGTTGGCCGTGTTGTAGGCGACCTGCTTCTCCCGGCGGCGGTTGGTCTCGTCGATCGCCTGGGCCATCGCCGGGGTGATGCTGTCCGCGTACATGTGGACCTGGCCGGAGACGTTGCGCGCCGCGCGGCCGATGGTCTGGATCAGCGAGGTCCCCGAGCGCAGGAAGCCCTGCTTGTCCGCGTCGAGGATCGCCACGAGGGAGACCTCGGGCAGGTCGAGGCCCTCGCGCAGCAGGTTGATGCCGACCAGGACGTCGTACTCGCCGGCCCGCAGTTCGCGCAGCAGCTCGATGCGGCGCAGGGTGTCCACGTCGCTGTGCAGGTAGCGGACCTGGATGCCGAGCTCCAGGAAGTAGTCGGTGAGGTCCTCGGCCATCTTCTTGGTGAGGGTGGTGACCAGGACCCGCTCGTCCTTCTCGACCCGCTGGCGGATCTCGTGCACCAGGTCGTCGATCTGGCCCTCGGTGGGCTTGACCACGACCTCCGGGTCGATGAGGCCGGTGGGGCGGATGATCTGCTCGACGAAGCCGTCGCCGCGCGAGAGCTCGTACTTCCCGGGGGTGGCCGAGAGGTAGACCGTCTGGCCGATCCGCTCCTGGAACTCCTCCCACTTCAGCGGCCGGTTGTCGAGCGCGGACGGCAGCCGGAACCCGTGGTCGACCAGGGTCCGCTTGCGGGAGGCGTCGCCCTCGTACATCGCGCCGATCTGCGGCACCGTGACGTGCGATTCGTCGATGACGAGGAGGAAGTCCTCGGGGAAGTAGTCGATGAGCGTGTTGGGCGCGGAGCCGCGCTCGCGGTCGTCCATGTGCAGCGAGTAGTTCTCGATGCCGGAGCAGGACCCGATCTGGCGCATCATCTCCAGGTCGTAGGTGGTGCGCATGCGCAGCCGCTGGGCCTCCAGCATCTTGCCCTGCTTCTCCAGCTCCGCGAGGCGCTCGGCGAGCTCGGCCTCGATGCCGGCGATCGCCTTCTCCATGCGCTCGGGGCCGGCGACGTAGTGGCTGGCCGGGAAGACGTACAGCTCGCGGTCCTCGCTGATCACCTCGCCGGTCAGCGGGTGCAGGGTGGACAGCGCCTCGATCTCGTCGCCGAACATCTCGATGCGGACGGCCAGTTCCTCGTAGACCGGGAAGATCTCGATGGTGTCGCCGCGCACGCGGAACGTGCCCCGGGTGAAGGCCACGTCGTTGCGCGTGTACTGGATGTCGACGAAACGGCGCAGCAGCTGGTCCCGGTCCATCTCCTCGCCGACCTTGAGGGGGACCATCCGGTCGACGTACTCCTGCGGGGTGCCGAGGCCGTAGATGCAGGACACGGAGGCGACGACGATGACGTCGCGCCGGGTGAGGAGGGAATTGGTCGCGGAGTGGCGCAGCCGCTCCACCTCCTCGTTGATCGAGGAGTCCTTCTCGATGTAGGTGTCCGACTGCGGTACGTACGCCTCGGGCTGGTAGTAGTCGTAGTACGAGACGAAGTACTCGACGGCGTTGTTCGGCAGGAGCTCGCGGAACTCGTTCGCCAGCTGGGCCGCGAGCGTCTTGTTGGGTGCCATCACCAGCGTGGGCCGCTGGAGCTTCTCGATCATCCAGGCGGTGGTCGCCGACTTGCCGGTGCCGGTCGCGCCGAGCAGCACGACATCCTTCTCACCTGCGCGGATGCGCTTCTCCAGCTCGGCGATGGCCGCCGGCTGGTCGCCGCTGGGCTGGTAGGAGCTGACGACCTCGAAAGGCGCCACCGTGCGTTCGATCTTCGATACGGGCCGCATGGGTCAACCGTACGACCCCGCACTGACAGCCGGTGCTTCCCCGGTCCGGCCGGCCCGTGCGGTTCTGGTCCGTTTGTCGTAGTTCGGTGGCGGCCCCGCGATCTTCAACCCCATGATCGCCGTACCCGGCTCTCCCCTGAAAGGGCGTCGAGAACGCATCGCCGAAAGTGCATCGCCGCAACGAATGCCGCCCCGCGCCCGTTTGACGGCCGGAGCAGGGCTCACGACCCGAGGAGAACGCGCATGTACGTCCGATCCGCCACCGCGGCCACGGCCACCTTCCTGGGACTCGCACTCACCGTGTTCGGGTCGGCCGCCGCCTCGGCCCTCCCCGGCCCGGACTGGCTCTCCAACCCGATCGTGTACGCCCACCGGGGGGCTTCCGCGTACGCCCCGGAGAACACCCTCGAAGCCGTCGACCTGGCCATGCGGCTGGGCTTCGACTGGGTGGAGAACGACGTCCAGCGCACCAAGGACGGCGAGCTCGTGGTGATCCACGACGAGACCCTGGCCCGTACGACCGACGTCGAGCAGGTGTTCCCCGACCGCAAGCCCTGGCGTGTCAAGGACTTCACGGCCGCCGAGATCGCCCGGCTGGACGCGGGCAGCTGGTTCGGCCAGGAGTTCGCGGGCGCCCGGGTGCCGACCCTGCGTGAGTACATGGACCGGGTCCAGCGCAACCAGCAGCGGCTGCTCCTGGAGATCAAGAACCCCTGGCTCTACCCCGGGATCGAGGAGCAGACCCTTCGCGTCCTCGACGAGACCGGCTGGCTCGAGGCGAACCACGTGAACCGCCGCCTGGTGGTCCAGAGCTTCAGCGCCGACTGCGTCCGCACCGTGCACCAGCTGCGCCCGGACCTGGTGACGGCCTACCTCGGCACCCCGGCCGTCGCCGACCTGGCGCGGTACGCGCAGTTCACCGACCGGATCAACCCCTGGCACACCACCATCTCCGGCGACTGGGTGGCGGCGGTGCACGGGCTGGTCGGCCCCCACGGCAAGGCCATGGAAGTGGACACCTGGATCGTCGACGACGCGGCCACCGCCCGGAAGGTCCAGGACATGGGCGTGGACGGGATCATCACCGACAAGCCCGATGTCGTACGGGAGGCGGTGGGCGGCTACTGACCGGTCCCCGCAACCGGCCCGGCCTGTCGGTGGCGGGCCGTACGGTGAAGGGGTGGACAATCTCGAGCCCCGCGGGCCGCACCTCGAATGGACCGTCGTCCCCAGCGACATCGGGCCACTGCTCCTGGCCGCGACCCCGGAGGGCCTCGTCCGGATCGAGTTCCATGCCGAGCCGGACCGGGTCGACGGGATGATCGGCTCGCTGATCTCCCGGCTCGGCGCCGACGCCCTGCATCCGGCACCGGGCGAGGAGGTCCTGCTGGCCGAGCCGATACGCCAGCTGACCGCATACTTCGCCGGGACCCTGCGGCGCTTCGAACTGCCGCTGGACTGGCGGCTCAGCTCCGGCTTCAACCGGCAGGTGCTGCTGGAGCTCGACCGCTCCGTGCCGTACGGGGCGGTCGTGGGGTACGGCGAGCTGGCGGCCCGGGTCGGCCAGCCGGGCGCCGCCCAGGCCGTGGGCAGGGCCATGGGGTCGAATCCGCTGCCGCTGGTGGTGGCCTGCCACCGGGTCGTGGAGAACGACGGCGGCATCGGCGGCTTCGGCGGCGGCGTGGAAACCAAACGCACCCTCCTGGCCCTGGAGGGCGTCCTCCCCCAGCCCCTGTTCTGACCCCTCACACCCGAATCCGGCCCCGCCGGCGATCCTCCGGCGTTCGAGGCGACCGTCCGGCCCCGCCGGCGTTCGAGGCGCGGGGTCCGGGGCGGAGCCCCGGGGAACGGGCGAAGGGCGGGGAGGGGACCAGCCCCCGCAGGGCACGCACCGCCCACCCACCGCCCCCGCGCCGCAGGCACCCCGCACGGGGCCGAATCCCGGTTCCCCCACGCGGTGCGGGGTGGGAAACTGCGGCAGTGACCACTCCTGCCACCGCACCCGCAGCCGCGATACCTCCCGGCCCCCACCACCGGTGTACCGCGTGACCGCCCTACGCAGTACCGGCCTCCCCACCCCGCCGGTCACCCCCGCGGACCTGCCCCGCCTGCGCCGCCGGACCTCGGGCGTGCTGATCGCCGGCCAGATCCTGGGCGGTATCGGCGTCCCGATCAGCATCGCCCTGGCCCCGGTCCTGGCCACCGAGGTCAGCGGCACGGAGTCGCTGTCCGGATTCGCCTCCACCGCCGCGGTGATCGGCACCGCCCTGGTCTCGCTCCCGCTCGCCGCGCTGATGACCGCGCGCGGCCGCCGGCCCGGTCTGGTCCTCGCCTACGTGATCGGCGCGGCCGGCGCGGCCCTCGTGGTCCTCGCCGCCTCGGTGAAGAGCTTCCCGCTCCTGATGCTCGGCATGGCCGCCTTCGGCGCCGCCTCCTCCGCGAACCTCCAGGCCCGCTTCGCCGCCGCCGACCTCGCCGAGCCCGACCACCGCGCCCGGGCGATCTCCGTCGTGGTCTGGGCCTCCACCATCGGCGCGGTCCTCGGTCCCAACCTCTCCGCCCCGGCCAGCCGCAGCTTCGCCGGCACCTCCATACCCCAGACGGCGGGCCCCTTCGTATGGGCCGGCGCCGTCTTCCTGCTCACCGCCGGGCTGATCGCCGTATTCCTGCGCCCGGACCCGCTGCTGACCGCCAGGGCGCTCGCCCCGGCCGAGGAGCAGACCCGCGCCGGGCGCTCGCTGCGCGCCGGGTTCGCGGCCGTCAAGGCCTCGCCCAGGGCCCGGCTCGCCCTGGTCACCATCGCGGTGTCGCACACCGCCATGGTCTCGATCATGGTGATGACCCCGATGGACCTGGGCCACCACGGCGCCGATCTCCAGCTCATCGGCCTGGTCATCAGCGTGCACATCGCCGGCATGTTCGCCTTCTCGCCGGCCATGGGCTGGCTCGCCGACCGGCTCGGCCGGCTCGCGGGCATCGGCCTTGCCGCCGGTCTGCTGTCGACCGCCGCGCTCCTCGCGGGCACGGCCGGCGGCAGCCACGCCCAGAGCATGGCCGGCCTCTTCCTGCTCGGCCTCGGCTGGTCCGCCGGCATGGTGTCCGGCTCCGCGCTGCTGACCGACTCGGTGCCGCAGCCCGCGCGTGCCGCCGTACAGGGCCTGAGCGACCTCACGATGAACACGGCCGCCGGCGTGGGCGGTGCGGCCGCCGGCCTGATCATGTCCCAGGCGGGCTACGGCTGGCTCAACGCGGTCGGCGCCGCGCTGCTGCTGCCGATGGCGGCGCTCGCGCTCTTCACCTCGCGCCGCCACCCCGTGCGGACCCCGTCGAAGGCCCCGTCCAATGCCGCCGCGCAGGCGGGGCCGCCCGAGGGTCAGTAACTGATGTGGTAGGCCTTGCGGAGCGTCTCGTGGACGGTCCAGACGGTCTTGTCGCCCTCCCGCAGCACACACGCGGAACCGGGCCCGACCTCCAGCGTCGCGCCGCCCTCGACCTCGATGGTGGCGCGGCCGCTGACCACCACGAACAGCTCGTCGGCCTCGGTGTCGGTGACGACGCCCGGGGTGATCTGCCAGATCCCGCGCACCTGGGAACCGTCCGCCGCCTCCCACAGCACCTTGCCCGTCACGACGGGCTCGCCGGAGAGGATCTGCGCCGGGTCGAGCTCCTCGGCCTCCAGCTCGGAGTCGGGGAGGTCCACGACCGAGACGGCGAAGGAGGCGGGGGCGGGGGTGTCGCTGTGATCACTGGTGCTCATGGCCCGAGCCTAATCCGGGCACCCGGCCCCTCGCGGTGACCACTGCGTCCAGCGCGCGCCCGCCCCACCCGTCACCCTGTCGAGCGGTCTGCCACCCGCGGCGCCGGAACCGCGCGGGATCCGGATGCCGTGCGGGAACAAGATCCGGACGGGTTCGCACCGTGCCGCGATCCGGCGTTTGGAGCCCCCGATCCCGTGCCAGGGATGGGGACATGTCACAGCACACAGCATCTGAGCTCTCGTTCCCGGTCCCGGTCCTGTCGGAGGAGGTGCGCGAGGCGCTCGCCCGCCGGCAGCCCGTCGTGGCGCTGGAGTCGACGATCCTCTCGCACGGCCTGCCCCGCCCGCGCAATCTGGAGGTGGGCAGGGAACTGGAGGAGCTGGTCCGGTCCGAGGGAGCCGTCCCGGCGACGATCGCGGTCATCGACGGAGTGGCCCACGCCGGGCTCGACAAGGCCCGGCTGGAGCGGATCGCCACCGTCGAGGGCGTGCGCAAACTGGGCCACCGGGATCTGGCGCCCGCCCTGGCCACGGGCGCCACGGGCGCGACGACGGTCTCCGCGACGGCCTTCCTGGCCGCGCGGGCGGGGCTGCGGGTCTTCGCCACGGGCGGGCTGGGCGGCGTACACCGGGAGTGGACCCGGTCGCAGGACGAGTCCGCGGACCTCGCGCTGCTGGCGCGGACGCGGATCACGGTCGTGTGCGCGGGGGTGAAGTCGATCCTGGACGTACCGGCGACCCTGCAGCGGCTGGAGACCCTGGGCGTGGGCGTGCTGGGGTACGGGACGGATCGTTTCCCCGGGTTCTACCTGGCCGATTCCGGCGAGCCGGTGGAATGGACCGTGGAGAGCCCGGAGCAGGTCGCGTCGGTGATGGCCGCCCAGGACGCCCTCGGCGGCCCGGAGTCGGCCCTGCTGGTCGCCAATCCGGTGCCGGAGGCGGAGCAGTTGGATCCGGAGCTGCACGACCGGGTCCTGGCCGAGGCGCTGTCGGAGTGCCGGGAGCGGGGAATCACGGGGCAGGCGGTGACACCGTTCCTGCTGGGGTTCTTGGTGCGCGCGACGGACGGGGCCTCCCTGGAGGCCAATCTCGCGGCGGTACGGGGCAACGTGCGCCTCGGGGCCCGGATCGCGCGGGCCTGGGCGGCCCGGCCGTGACGGCCGCACCCGTGCCCGGCTCGGACGGCGTGCCCGGGCCGGTGCCCGGGGCGCTGCTGGTCGTCGGGGACGTGGTGACGGACGTCGTGGCGATACATACGGAGCCCCTGGCTCCGGCCACCGACACCCCGGCCCGCATCCGGACCCTGCCGGGCGGCGCCGGGGCCAACGCGGCCTGCTGGGCGGCCCGTACGGGCACCGCGGAGGTACGCCTCCTCGCGCGGGTCGGCTCCGAATCGGCCCGGTGGCACGAGCGGGCGCTGCTCGACGCGGGGGTGCGCCCGCGGCTGGTCATCGATCCGGCCGAGCCGACCGGGACCGTGGTCGCGCTGGTCGGCAAGGACGCGGAGCGCACCTTCCTGACCGACAGCGGGGCCTCGCTGCGCCTGTCCCCCGCCGACTGGGAGCCCGAGCTGCTGGACGGGGCCGCCCATCTCCACCTGTCCGGTTATCTGTTCTTCGCCGACACCAGTCGGGAACTGGCCCTGGTGGCACTGCGGGCCGCCCGTGCGCGCGGGGTGCCGGTGAGCGTGGATCCGGCTTCGGCGGGGTTCCTGGCCGCGCTGGGTCCGGAGCGCTTCCTGGCCGCCGTGGCGGGGGCCGGCGTACTCCTGCCCAACGAGGACGAGGCCCTGCTGCTGGCGGGTCCGACGAAGGAGTCCGGGGCGGCCGCGGTCGCCCGGGCGGCGGCGGAGCTGAGCCGGCGGGTGCCGCTGGTGGTGGTCACCCGGGGCGCGGCGGGCGCGCTGATCGCCGAGGACGGCCGGGTGACGGCGGAGGTGGCGGCCGAGACCGCCGAGGCGGTGGACTCCACGGGCGCCGGGGACGCCTTCACCGGCGGCTTCCTCGCGGCCCGGCTGGCGGGCGCGGGCTCGGCGTGGGCCGCCGGGGCCGGTTGCCGGGCGGCGGCGCGGGCGGTGACCCGGCTGGGCGGGCGGCCGTAGTCGGGACACCCCCTCGGGACGGGAGACCGTCGGCCGCGCCGGTGGGTGCTACGACGACGTGTACTCCTGGTCCATCCAGTCGATCACGCCCGCGCCGTTCAGGTGGTAGCGGAAGACCCGGCCCTGGTCGGGGTGGGCGGCCAGCCAGTCGATGAGCTGCTGGAGCGTGATCGGCTGGCTCAGCGGGCTGTCGACGACCGGGGTGACGGCCGTGATCTTGGCGTCCTCGGCAATGTTGAGGAAGGTCTCCTTGCCCACCACGTCGAAGGGGGCGGCGTCCATACCGGGCGCCGCGCAGCCCCAGTTGCCGTGCTTGACGATCAGGCTGTGCGCCCCGCCTTCGGGGGTGTAGCGGTAGACGGCCACCTCGTCGGGCGAGATCGGCATCTTGTGGTCGCAGCCGGAACCGGGCGCCGGCGTCTTGGCCTTGCCCGTCGCGGTGGCGCTCGGAGCGGGCTTCGACGCGGACTTCGAGGCCGCCGGCGTGGCCGAAGGGGTGGCGGTGGGCGTGGCCGTGACCGAAGGGGTGGCGGAGGCGCTCGGACCGGCGGCTCCCGCCCCGGCGTCCTCGTCGTCACCGCCGCAGCCGGTGAGGGCCAGGGTTGCGCACAGGGCGAGCACGGTGAGCGCGGCCTGCCCGCGCGTCCGTCTCCGGTCCCGAACTCGTTCGCCGTGTCCGCGCATTGCCGTCTCCCTCTGCCAAGGCGCCACCGGGGTGGCCGCCGTCGAAGCGTGCCGTCAACGTAGCGCCGGGTATCGGCCGGGGCGATGGCTGGAACCGTTCGTCACCGTGCCGGGATGCCCTTGTTGCGGTTCGGGGACCTCCGTGACGGGGCGCGGGCGGCGCGCGACACTCCGAGGTGCTCCGAGGTGCTCCGAGGTGCCGTGCGGTGCTCCGCAGGCGCAGGGCGTGGTCCGCTTCACTCGTCGCGCGCTCCCCGCAGGCCCGTCCAGGCCGGGTGGCGCGGGTCGTCGGCCCGGACCAGTACGTCGGCCAGGGCCGCCGGCCCGGTCTCGGCCTCGTAGCGCGCGAAGGCGGGCAGGGTCCAGCGGGCGGATTCCTCGGTCCGGCGGGCGAGCGCCCCCGGGGAGAGGCTGACGTGGACACTGAGGTCGAAGGGGAACCAGTGACCCAGGAGCAGCGGGCCGTGCACGATCAGCACCCCGCCGGGCGGGAGTTCGGCGTAGGGGCTGCGGGTCGCCCGGTCGGTCGCCGGGTCCCAGAGGTCCGGCAGGACCCGGCCGCTGCCGCCGGGGTCGGTCGGGCCGAAGACCTCGCGCCAGAGCGCGGCCGTGTCGTACCAGCCCCCGAGGTAGGAGTCCACGTCCTCGCGCCCGAACTCGAACCGCAGGGAGGCCGGGCGCAGGAAGCCCTCGGCCGCCACCACCAGGACCGGACGGCCGCGCGGGCGCAGGGCGTCGGCGAGCTCGCCCGCGAGGACGCCGGTGCGGGCGGCGGGCGCGCCGTCGATGCCCACCCGCTGCCAGACGCCCGCGCTCGCACCTCCCCCGCCGTCTCCGCCCGCACCGTCTCCGCCCGCGCCCGCGCCCTCGCCGTTACGCCCGCCCTCGTCGAGGTGACCGGCGAGCCGCTCGGCCATCCGCTGCCATGTGATCGCTTCCAGCTGCACGAGCCCATTGTCAGTGGTGGCCCCTAACGTTTTTGAAGAGGGATCACCGGCGCACAGGGGGCCGGCGGCCCGGCCTTGGGGAGGGGTCTGTCATGGCGCGGGAGACGACGTATCTGGAGCTGTCGCAGGAGGACGGCGGTGCCCACAAGTTCTACGAGGTGACCGTCGACGGCACCTCCGTCTCGGTGCGGTACGGGCGCATCGGCGCGGACGGCCAGCTGCAGAACTCCTCGTTCCCGACCGTGGAGAAGGCACGGGCGGCGGCCGCCAAGAAGGTCGGGGAGAAGGTCCGCAAGGGCTACGCCCCGGCGGTACGGGGCGTACGCGCGGCCCGGTCGGTGACGCGCCGCCAGGTGACGGCCACTCCCTCGACGGCGCGCGCGGTCGCCCCGGTGCTGTGGCGGTTCCGCACGGGATCCTCCGCCTTCGGCATCCACGTGGACGAGGACCGCTGCTGGGTCGGCAACCAGGCCGGCGACGTCTACACCCTGAGTCACGGCGGCGAGGTACTGGCCCGCTACTCGCTGCCGGACGGGGTGAAGTGCCTGGTGGCGGACGAGTTCTGGATATACGCGGGCTGCGACGACGGCACGGTGTACGACCTGTCGTCGAAGGTGCCGTTCGGGGCGTACGACATCGCGGCCGACGTGGACATCTTCTGGCTCGACATCCACGAGGGCGTGCTGAACGTGTCGGACGCCAACGGCGGGCTGACGGTGATCGACCACGAGGACGAGTTCCAGTGGTCCCGGCGCTCGGACGGCGCCCACGCCTGGATGGTGCGGGCGGACGAGCGGGCCGTCTACCACGGCCACAACAAGGGCGTGACGGCCTACGCGCCGGACGGCGGGCGGCAGTTGTGGCACACGCCGACCAACGGCTCGGTGCTGTTCGGCTGGCAGGAGGACGACGCCGTGTTCGCGGGGACCGGCCGCAACGCCGTACAGCGGCTGTCGAAGGCGACGGGCGCGGTGGAGGCCTCCTACCAGTGCGACGCGGCCGTGTACTCGTGCGCGACCTCACCGGACGGCCGGCACGTCTTCGCCGGCGACCTCGCCTCGTCGGTGTACTGCTTCGACGCCGACGGGCGGCGGCTGTGGAAGCTGGGCACCGGCAGCGGGGCCGCGCTGTCCATGCAGTACCTGGACGAGCGGCTGTACCTGGTGACCACCGACGGATCGCTGGTGTGCGTGGACGCGAGCGAGGCGGCGATCGCCGCGGCCCGCGAGGGGTCGGTGCCGACGGCGGTGGATGTGAAGTCGGCGGCCGCCCTGCCCGTGTTCACCCCGGCGGCTTCCCCGGCCGCGGTGGCGACGGTGTCGGTGGCCTCGGTGCCCGCGGGCGGCGTGGTCGTGGAGTGCGTCCAGCAGGGCGGCCGGGTGCGCGTCCAGGTGGTGTCCGGAGGCTTCGAGCCCTCCTGGAACGTGCAGTTCCCGCGCGGGATCCGGGAGGCCGGCGCCCGGTACGTGGTGGACGGGCTGCACGCGGCGTCCGGAGGCTTCTACCGCGTGCGCGGGGAGATACGCCGGCTGGTCTGACCCGGTTCGCGGCCGGCCGCTGCCGCCGTGCCGCGCGCGGCGGGCCGGTTCACCGGGTGCGGGCGGGACACGCGCACGGCGCGGCTCCGGGCGGCGCCTCGGCGGGCAGCGCGAAATCGTCGCCCTCGGCGAGGGCGACGGTCACGTGGAGCACGACGGGGGCCTTGCCGAGGTTGCGACCGAGGTGGACGTGGTGGATACCGGCCGGCTCGACGAAGCCGTCTCCCACGTGGTGCACCATGACCGTGCCGTCGTGGAGGATCCGGGTCAGCGTGCCGGACTTGACCACCGCGATCAGCGGGACGCGGTGGTAGTGCCAGCCGGTGCAGCCGCCCGGCTCCATGGTGATCTCTCTCGCCAGGAGATCGGAGGCGAGCTGTTCCTTGGGGCGCCGGCCCGTCGCCTGCGGGCGCCGTGCCGTTGCCTGCCTTCCAGCCATGTCTTTCCTCCTCCATGGACCCGACCCGGCCCACTCGTTTCACGGTAGGAGGACATCACGACATCGGGGAAGGCTATGTGAAAGCGCAACCAGCCATGCCTACAAGGTGATATACGGCCCGGACGGCGGTATCACATCGGCATGAGCCTGGTCGTTTTCGAGTCGATGAAGCAGATCCACTGCGCGGAATGCAGGCGGGGACCGCTACGGCATCTCGTCCGCGAGGCCGGCGTGCCCCGCTGCCTGGACTGCGCCGACCTCGGACACCTCGTGTACCTGCCGCGCGGGGACACCGCCCTCACCCGTCGCGCCCACGAGGCCAGTTCGCTCTCCGCCGTCGTCGTCCGCTTCCACAAGCGCCGCCGCCGCTACGAGCGCCAGGGCCTCTTCGTCGAGGACGCGGCCCTGGCCCGCGCGGAGCGCGCCTGTCTCGCGGACGCCGAGGCACGGGCCCGGCGCCGGGAGCGTGACCGGCTGCGCCGCGCGGCCGAGGACACCCGGTTCACGGCGGCCTTCGCCGCGGAGATCCTGCGGCTGTTCCCCGGGTGCCCGGCCGACCGGGCGCAGGCCATCGCCGCGCACGCCTCGGTGCGCGGCAGCGGCCGGGTGGGGCGCAGCGCGGCCGGCCGGGTCCTCGACGAGTCCGCCGTGTCGGCGGCGGTACGGGCGGCCGTGCGCCACCTGGACACCGAGTACGACGCCCTGCTGATGTCGGGCGTCCCCCGCTTCGCCGCCCGGGCCCGGCTGCGGCCGCGCATCGACGCGATCCTGGACGGCTGGCGGGCGGCGGACGCGGCGGCTTCGCGGCCGTCCCGTCCCTCCCCGCCCGCCCAGTCGGCCCAGCCGTCCCGGGCCTCCGGGACTTCCCGGGCCGCTAGTTGAGCCGGAAGCGGCGGTAGAGCAGCACGCCGCCGAGCAGCAGGGCTCCGCCGCCGGACAGCAGGTAGCCGACTTCACCGGCCCCGGTGTGGGCGAGCGCCACGGGACCCCGCGGCGGGGCCGGCGGGGTGACGGGCCGCACGGTGACGGGCGGCTGGGCGGGCTCGGTGCCGGGGGTGGTGCCGTTGACGGAGGTGTTGCCTGAGGAGGGGTTGCCCACGCCGACGACGCTCACCGAGTTGCCGCTGATGTTCACGGGAACCTCGACCGGGAGCTGGAGCCCGTTGCCGGACAGCAGCCCGGGAGAATCCTTTCCGCGCCCCTGTGCCACCGCTCCCCCTCCGTTCCCCGCACCGTTTCCGGCGCCGGGTTTCGAGGGGTGCGAGGACTGGGACTGCTGTGGGGAAGACGGATGGGAGGGACGCGGACCGGGCCGTCCGGGCCCGCCGTCGCCCGGCGCCTCGTTGGCGCACCGGTTGCCCGCCGCCGAGTTGAGCACGCCGACCACGCTCACGGTGTTCCCGCACACGTTGACCGGCGTGTGCACCGGCAGCTGCACCAGGTTCCCCGACAGCAGCCCCGGCGAACGCTCGGCCCGCCCGCCGGCGTCCGCGTCGGCGTGAGCGAGGCCGCTCACTCCCGCGACCGCCAGTCCACCCCCCGCAACCACCGCCGCGATCAAGCCATTCCGACGACTGTGACGCATCAGTTTTCCTGCCTTCCGGAGGAGTCCACGGGCGTTGCACCCGTACCGGAAACAACGCGGTAAACCCGTTCGGGTTATAGAGCCGGTAGGCATTTCACTCCATCGTGTACTGGGTAATCCCTACTTCATGACTCGCCCGCTGCTGCTCCTCGACGTGGACGGCCCCCTCAACCCCTTCCGGTCCGCCCTCGCGGGTCTCCGCGGATACTCCGGCCACCGGATGTGGCCCACGGTCTGGATGTCCTACCGCGAACCGGGTTCCCGCCGCGCCCGGCGCGGGCTGCGGGTGCGCCTGCACCCGGCGCACGGCGCCCGCCTGCTGGACCTGCCCTACGAACTGACCTGGGCCACCACCTGGATGCACGAGGCGAACACGATGATCGCCCCGCACATAGGACTACCCGCTGATCTTCCAGTCATCGAATGGCCGGAACTCTTCGCCCGCGACCCCGACGGCATCTCCTGGAAGACCCGCCACCTCATCGAGTGGGCGGCCGGCCGCCCCTTCGCCTGGGTCGACGACATGATCACGCCCCGCGACCGCGCCTGGGTGGCCGCCCACCACCCGGCCCCGGCCCTGCTCCTGCGCATCCACCCCCGAAGGGGCCTGCGCGAGAGCGACTTCACCACCCTGCGCCGCTGGGCCGCCGGGCTCACCCCAGAAGAGCGGTGACCGGGTCCGTGGCAGGGCGGCCCTTGGGCCACCAGTCGTCGTCGCCCAGGCGGTTCTCGTAGGCGTACCAGAGGCCGTCCCGTCCGAGGCGGAGCTGGCGGCTGGAGCCCGTGAGGCGGTTGCGCTCGGGACGGAACGAACCCTGCGACGCGGCGAGCAGAGCCGGCCGGGCCCGGTCGAAGGGGCCGGCCGGCGGGTCCCACGGCTCCTCCAGGGCGAGCAGGGCGGGCAGGCCTCCCTGCCGCCAGGCGGCCGCGCCCCGGGCCAGGTCGGTCTTGCTGCGGCCCGTGGCGAAGGCCAGGTCCCGGTAGAGGGCGCGGGCCGCGCCGGTGAGCCCGGCCGTGTGGTGCGCCGAGGCCAGCCGGACGGCGTCCTGCCAGCGGGTCAGCCCGGCCATCGGGTCCTCGCCGGTGGTCAGCAGGGCCAGGGCGCGGGCGGCCGCGTCCCCGGCGAGCTGGTCCAGGGCGAGCGGGTCCGGGGCGGCCGGGTCGGACGGGTAGGCGGGCGGCACCCCGACGGCGGCGGGCGCCGCGAGCGGGGCGGGCAGCAGCGGCAGGACGGCCCGGCCGAGCGCCGCCCGGGCCGGCACGCCGGGGAAGTCCGGTGCCGCATCGGGCTGTTCGCGCGCCGCGTGGGCGGCGTTGCGGCGGGTGAGCTCCTCCAGCAGCTCCCTTTCGCCGCGCCCGCGCAGGAGCAGCAGGACGAAGGGGTCGCCGTCCAGGAGGCGGGCCGCGCGGTAGCAGAGGGCGGCCGCGTGCTTGCAGGGCGGGCGGCCGACGTCCGGGCAGGAGCACTGCGCCCCGAGCTCGCCCGCGCCGGGCAGGACCGTCTGCGCGAGCGACTCCGGCACCTCCCGCTCCAGCAGGGCGGCGAGCGCCGTCGGATCGGCCGCGACGGTCTCCAGGAGCTCGCGCCACTCGGCGTCCGTGAAGGCGGGCAGGGACAGTTCGGTGCGGTACGGGCGCGGCCGGCTGCCCCGTACGTAGGCCACGATCCGGCCCGGCGTGACGGTGACGGCGTCGACGTGGCCCTCGGCCGCGTACGTCCGCCCGCGGACCAGGCGGGCTCCGTCGCCGGCCACCGATTCGAGCGCCGACACCCAGGCGCGGCCCCACCAGCTGACGGCCTCCACCCCGGGGGGCACGGTCTCGAAGGTGCGGCGGCGGTCGTCCCGCGCGGTGATCATGCGGGCCTGCGCAGGGAGACGAGGTCGGCCAGCTCTCGGTCGGTCAGCTCCGTCAGGGCCGCCTCGCCGGAGCCGAGCACGGCATCGGCCAGGGCCCGCTTCGCCTCCAGCATCTCGGCGATCCGGTCCTCGACGGTGCCCTCCGCGATGATGCGGTGGACCTGGACGGGCTGGGTCTGGCCGATGCGGTAGGCGCGGTCGGTGGCCTGTTCCTCGACGGCCGGGTTCCACCAGCG
>NZ_JBSGXB010000083.1:0-25065 GCF_053609185.1 Streptomyces sp. NPDC054956
GCGCTGCCCCGGACCCCGCTCCTCAAACGCCGGAGGGGCTGGATTTCGGCCCCCGGGGCCTCGCCGGCAGAGGCCGGGACGGCGGAGGCGGCAGCCGCCTCGTACTCCTCGACCAGTGCCTGCCCCTTGGCCAGGACGCCCTCCGGGAGGGTGACCGTGCCCGAGGCCAGGGATATGAGGTCCACGCGGGCGCCCAGGTCGGCGGCGAAGGCGGTGAGGCGGTCGCGGTCGGCCGGGGAGCGCATGTCGACGAGGGCGACGACCACGTAGTGGCCGCGCGGGTGGCGGGCGTGCAGGTCGCGGATGGTGTTCAGGACCGTGTTGCCGGTGGAGAACTCGTCGTCGACGAGGACCAGCGGCCCGGAGCCCGCCAGCAGCTCGGGGTCCTCGGGGAGCAGCAGGTGCGAGGTGGCGTGCGAGTGGGCCTCCTCGAAGCCGCCCGCGGCCTCCACGCCGGGCACCGGGCGCCGGGTGGAGTGCAGGTACGGGGCCCTGCCGAGGCCGTCGGCCACGCAGTGGCCGAGCCCGGTCGCGGTCTCGGCGTAGCCGAGGACGACCGCCGAGGCGGCCTCCCGCTCGCCCAGCAGCTCCCGGACCCGCTCGCCGAGCCCGTACCCGGCGGCGTACACGACGCCCGGGGACTGCGGGACGTGCTTGCCCAGCACCTGCGAGACCAGCAGGTGCGCCCGCTTGGGGTTGCGCCGCAGCGCGAGCCCGAGCAGTTCTTCGAGCCTCGGCCCGTCGGTCCCGGTGCCCGCTCCCTCCTCCAGGCTGACGCCCAGCCGGTCCGCGACCCAGGTTCCCGACCACACCGCTTCGATCTTCTTGCCCTTCCTCGCAGTCAACGGCCCGCTCACACCTGGAGCCCGGCCGTGAGGAGATCGACGAAGCCGACCTCCTCCTTCGCCACACCGAAGACCTCGGCGCGCAGCATGGTGCGCTCGGCCCAGGCCCGGTGGGGCTTCACCTCGTTCATCTTGTTCGTGTAGGCGGAACGCATCACTCCGCCGCCTCCGCGCTCGGGGCGCAGGATGTCTTGAGCATCGCTGAACTCCTCGTGCGAGACCACCGAGAGCGCGTGGACCGGCGTGACGTGGGCGGGGTGGATGCAGGTCTTGCCCAGCAGTCCGTTGGCCCGGTCGAGCTCGATCTCGCGCAGCAGCCCGTCCAGGTCGTGCTCGATGAGCGCGGTGCGCAGCTCTTCGACGCCCTCCTCGAGGAAGGGGCTGCGGCGCAGCTGCGGCTTGAAGAGGCGCTGCTGGCTGCGGAAGTACTCCCACACCGGGCCGGTGACCGTGAAGCCGGTGCCGTCGGCGCGGCTGAGCACGTTGACCACGTCGGCGATCACTCCGGCGACGATCTGGACGTCGTAGGCGGTCATGTCGGGGGTGCGGCGCAGTCCGTACGCGGAGCAGAAGTCGGTCACGCCGAGTCGCAGGGCGAGTACGCGCTCGCGGTACTTGTTGACCGTGCGGGAGATCCCGGCGAGGGCCTCGACGCGGGTCTCCAGGTGGAGCAGCTCGGGGGTCTCCAGGACGGGCATGGCGTACAGCCGGGGCTGCCCGCTCGCCGCCTCCGCCTGGGCGACGGCTTCGAGGAAGGCGACGCCACGGGTTTCGGTGAACTTCGGGAGTACGAATCCGGCCAGTCGCGATGCCGTGCCGCCGAGCCGGTGCACGAGATCGGGGATCTGCTCGGGCGTGCGGACGCGGATGAAGAGCAGCGGGAGCTCGGCGGGGTCCTCGTCGAGGGCGGCGAACTGCCGCACGAGGTTCTCCTCGCCCCCCACTACGTCGGCGTCGCTGATGGAATCCTCCAGGCAGAGGACCATGGAGACGACTCCGCGGCCGGCCTGCTTGCGGATGTCGCGCGCGAGCTGGGTCCGGGTGGCCGGACTGTAGAGCGTGGCCCCCAGGGCTGCCGCGAGCGTGCGTGCGGGGGAAGCGGCGTTGAACTCGGCGGGCTCCTGGTGGAAGAGGTCCTTGCGGACGGTGGGCGAGATGTGCCCGAAATGACGCATGTGCTTCCCCCGTACTGCCTCGGCGGCCCAACTGGCGTGGCCGGTAATAGTACGTACGAATGAGATTCAAGAGTTCCTCAAGCACATGAAATCGAGGTAACCCTCTTGCACCATGCCCACGACTCGCGGCCGGGACAAGGGTCTGCGGGGGGCCGCATTGTCCCGGTCGTGCCCGGGAGTGCAGGATGGCCGTCATGACGCACGCGATGCAGAAGGGCTCCAACATCCCCGTGACCGCCACGGCGGTCCGGGCGGTGCTGCGCTGGACCGGTGGCCCCGACGTGCCGGACGTGGACGCCTCCGCGCTGCTGGTGGGCCCGGACGGGCGGGTGCGCTCGGACGAGGACTTCGTCTTCTACAACCAGCCCCGGCACCCCTCCGGGGCCGTCTGGCGGCTGGGCAAGAAACAGCTCGGCGACGGGATCACCGACGCCGTCCAGGCGGACCTGCGGGCCGTCACCCCGGTCGTGGACCGCATCCTCGTCGTCGCCTCCGCCGAGGACGTGCCCTTCCGGCGCGTCCACGACCTGCGGATCCTGCTCTACGACGCCACCGCGACCGGCGGCTCCGAACCGCTGGCCTTCTTCGACGTGCGGCCCGAGACCGGCGCCGAGACGGCGCTGATCTGCGGCGAGCTGTACCGGCGGGGCGAGGGGTGGAAGTTCCGCGCACTGGGCGAGGGCTACTCCAACGGGCTGGTCGGGCTGGCCACCGATCACGGGATCTCCGTGGACGAGGGCGCCCCCGACGCGGCGGCCCCGGCGGCCGCCCCGGTGGCGCCCGCGCCTCCCACGCAGGCTCCGCCGGCCGCGCAGCCCGCGTACGGGTACCCGCAGCCGGTGTCGCCCGTTCCCGTGCCGGCGCCGGGCGGGGACCCGTCCTTCCGGCTGCCGGCGCAGGGACCGCAGTTCATCCGCCGGTGAGCGCCCGGGCGCCGGGAGCTCACGCGGCGGCGGCTCACGCCTTCGTCTTGTAGCCCCGGCCCCACTGGAGGCCCCACCCGTACAGCCGGTCGAGTTCGGCCTGGAATCCGTAGACGAACTTGACCTCGCGGCGCACGATCAGCTCGCCCTTGACGTTCTCCAAGGAGACCACCGCGCAGGAGCGGGCCTGCGGGTGGCGCTCCTCCAGCGGGATCTCGATGCGCGGCCCGGTGATCGGGTAGAGGGTCACCATGGCGTGCGTCCGGTCGAAGGCCGGGGTCTGGTCGTAGATGTAGACGAAGACCAGCAGGCGCTTGATGTCCTCGGCGTGGTCGAGGTTGACGAAGATCGTCTCGCCGGAGGGCGCCCCGAACCGGTCGTCGCCGCTCAGCTTCACGTACGGCGGGCTGTTGATGTCGCCGTGCAGGTTGCCCAGCGGCTGGACGACGCCCCTGGTCCCGTCGGTCAGCTCGTAGAGGCAGCCGATGTCGAGGTCGACGTTGACCATGCCGTGGGTGTGCGCCTGCACCATGTCGGGCTTGAACAGTTTGAACGGATGCCGGAAGAGCTGCCCGCTCTGGCCGGCGGCGCGGCCGCCGATGTCCGAGGTGCGCATCCGCCAGGAGAGGTTGACGCGCAGGTTGCCGTGCACCGCCCCCTGTTTGGTGAGCGACACCGTCGGATGGCGTTTGGTCAGCTCGATGGCGTTCGACGAGGCACTGCCCGACTGGAAGTGCACCCCGCGGCTGCCCCTGATGCCGTCGAAGAATCCCATCCCCTCAACCCCCTGATCCCCTGGTCCTCTGGCTCCACTGATTGCCCCGGTTGGCCGCAGGCGTACGGAAGCGGGGCGGCCCGGTGAGTCCGTGGACCCCCGGACCGCCCCGCACTTGAGCGTTCCGCATTACCGCCGTGATCATGCCTCGGCGGCGGAACCCTCCAGTTCCAGGCGCTTGTTGCGGCGCACCGAGGACCAGAAGGACCAGGCGATCAGCACGACGCCGACGAGGCCGGTGACGACCTCGTTGATCTCGTGCTGGATGGTGACGAGCAGGATCACGGCGAGCGCGCCGATGGCGTAGTGCGCGCCGTGCTCCAGGTACACGTAGTCGTCGAGGGTGCCCTGGCGGACCAGGTAGACCGTCAGCGAGCGGACGTACATGGCGCCGATGCCGAGGCCCAGGGCCATGAGGACGATGTCGTTGGTGATGGCGAAGGCGCCGATGACCCCGTCGAAGGAGAAGGAGGCGTCGAGGACCTCGAGGTAGAGGAACATGAAGAACGCGGCCTTGCCGGCCATGGCGATGGCCGTGACGGGCTTGCCGCTCTTCTTGGCCTCTTCCTCCGCCTCGTGCTCGGCCTCTTCCTCTTCCTCGAGCTTGTTCTCGAAGTAGCCGGAGAGACCGCCGACGATCATGTAGGTGATCAGGCCGAGGACGCCGGAGATCAGGACGGTCTGCGCCTTGTCCACGTGGCCGGTGGACTGGTGGGCCTGGGTCGCGAAGGTCATCGCGGTGATGACCAGGACGATCAGCGCGATGCACGCGGACAGCATGTCGATCTTGCCGAGCTTCGCGAGCGGACGCTCGAGCCAGGCGAGCCACTTGATGTCACGGTCCTCGAAGATGAAGTCGAGGAAGATCATCAGCAGGAACATGCCACCGAAGGCGGCGATGGACGGGTGTGCGTCCGTGACCAGCTGCTTGTAATGGTCCTTTTCGGTCATCGCCAGCTGGACGGCCTCGATGGGCCCGATCTTGGCGCTGATCGCGACGATGACGACGGGGAAGACCAGTCGCATGCCGAAGACCGCGATGAGGACACCGACAGTGAGGAAGATCTTCTGCCAGAAGGCATTCATCTTCTTCAGGATCCCGGCGTTGACCACCGCATTGTCGAAGGACAGCGAGATCTCGAGGATCGACAGGATCGCCACGATCCCGAAGGCCTCCCACCCCCCGTAGAACACCGCTGCGACCAGACCGAGCGCAGTGATTGCGAACGACCAGCCGAAGGTTTTGAGAACCACTGGCACCCCATCGTCTTGTACGGCTTTACGAAACGTTGACCCCGAAGTCTAGAGCGATGCCCCGGAGCCCCGACGCGTACCCCTGCCCCACTGCGCGGAACTTCCATTCGCCCCCGTAGCGGTAGACCTCGCCGAAGATCATCGCGGTCTCGCTGGAGGCGTCCTCGGAGAGGTCGTAGCGCGCCAGTTCCTGGCCGTCCGCCTGGTTGACCACACGGATGAACGCGTTGCTGACCTGGCCGAAGCTCTGCCGGCGGGAGTCCGCCTCGTGGATGGAGACCGGGAAGACGATCTTGTCCACGGACTCCGGCACCTTGGTGAGGTCGATGATGATCGACTCGTCGTCGCCTTCACCCTCGCCGGTGAGGTTGTCCCCCGTGTGTTCGACGGAGCCCTCGGGGCTCTTCAGGTTGTTGTAGAACACGAAGTACTCGTCCCCGAGCACCCGGCCGCTGTTGCACAGCAGCGCGCTGGCGTCGAGGTCGAAGTCGGCTCCCGTGGTCGAGCGCGCGTCCCATCCGAGGCCGATCAGAACCCGGGTGAGGTTCGGTGCGGCCTTGGAGAGGGAGACATTGCCCCCCTTGGCGAGTGTGACGCCCATGTTGTGGTCCTCCCCGGACAACGGTGTGACGGCGTGGCGGTGTGGCGGTAAAGCCGGACCGGCGCCGTACACACAGTGCACGGCGCCGGACAGGTGAACAGGCTGCTCTGACGGATCAGGCCGGCCCGAGGACTCAGACGTTGACGCCGAAGTCCTGCGCGATGCCGCGCAGGCCCGAGGCGTAACCCTGGCCGATGGCACGGAACTTCCACTCGGCACCGTTGCGGTACAGCTCGCCGAAGACCATGGCGGTCTCCGTCGAGGCGTCCTCGGAGAGGTCGTAGCGGGCGAGCTCGGTGTTGTCGGCCTGGTTCACGACGCGGATGTACGCGTTGCGGACCTGGCCGAAGCTCTGCTGGCGGCTCTCGGCCTCGTAGATCGAGACCGGGAAGACGATCTTGGCGACGTCGGCGGGGACGCCGGCCAGGTTGACCTTGATCGCCTCGTCGTCGCCTTCGCCCTCACCGGTGGTGTTGTCACCGGTGTGCTCGACCGAACCGTCGGGGCTCTTCAGGTTGTTGAAGAACACGAAGTTCGCGTCGCTGGCGACCTTGCCCTGGTCGTTGGTCAGGATCGCGCTGGCGTCGAGGTCGAAGTCGACACCGGTGGTGGTGCGAGCGTCCCAGCCCAGACCGACGATGACCGCCGTCAGGTTCGGCGCGGCCTTGGTCAGCGAGACGTTGCCGCCCTTGCTGAGGCTGACTCCCACGGGTCCTCCATAAGGTTTTTGTGTGGGGCGGAGCCCCGTCGTGCGGTTTCTACAGGATCAACGTTTCGATCCTAGTGACGGGTTCCCGCGTGTACGGGCTTATTCGAGGCGAACGTGCCCATGAGCCTGCCGAACAGGATCAGAGGCTGTCGAGGGCCTTGATGTACTCGTTCAGGTCACGCGCGTCGGGCAGTCCGTTGACGACACTCCAGCGCACGATGCCGTCCTTGTCGATGACGAAGGTGCCGCGGACCGCGCAGCCCTTGTCCTCGTCGAAGACCCCGTAGGCGCGGGAGGTCTCGCCGTGCGGCCAGAAGTCCGACAGGAGCGGGTACTCCAGCCCCTCCTGCTCGCCGAAGACGCGCAGGGTGGGAACGGAGTCGTTGGAGACGGCGAGGAGCTGCACGTCGGCGTTCTGGAAGCGCGGGAGCTGGTCGCGCAGCTCGCACAGCTCGCCGGTGCAGACGCCGGTGAAGGCGAACGGGTAGAAGAGCAGCACCACGGCCTTCTCCCCCCGGAAGTCGGAGAGCCGCACGGTGGCACCGTGGTTGTCCTTGAGCTCGAAGTCCGGGGCCTTGCTGCCGACCTCGATCGCCATCTGTCGCATCCCTTCGGTCCCGCAGCCCCGCGTTGGGCTGTTCGGGTGATCTCAGCTTATGGGTCCGCCGCGCGTGCGGCGGGTCGCGCGTCGCGTCCGGCGGTGGCGGCGGCCGCCGCCGAACGCACACACCCCGCCGGCCGGGATGATTCCGGCAGGCGGGGTGCGTGTGTCCGCTTGGCTGCGGGGCGCGGCTCAGCGCTTGGACTTGGCCGTCTTCGGAGTCGCCAGCTTGGTGGCGGTCCACTCCTTGCCGACGGGGAGTCCCTTGGCCAGGGAGAGGCCGGCGGTCTCGGCGGCCTCGCTGATGTCGCTGGCCTCGACGAAGCCGTCCTTGCCGGTCTTGGGAGTCACCAGCAGGATCAGTGCGCCGTCCTCGACCAGCTCGGTCGCGTCGACCAGGGCGTCCGTCAGGTCGCCGTCGTCCTCCCGGAACCACAGCAGAACCGCGTCTGCGACATCGTCGTAGTCCTCATCGACGAGTTCGGTGACGTGATCCTCTACGGCATCACGGAATTCCTGATCGACGTCGTCGTCGTAGCCGATCTCCTGGACCACCTGTTCGGACTGGAAACCCAGCCGGGCGGCCAGGTTCTCCGCGTGGTCCGCGGTCGCGCTCACGGGGTGCCTCCTGCTCATGTTCGGTGAATGTCTTCGGCGGCGCGCGTACGCGCAGCATTGGGCGTAGTCCACACGGGCGCGGCGGATCGCGCAAGTACCCGGCCGCCGAGACCGTCGAAACGGTGACGATTACGGCCGTCTCGCCGCAACTTTCAGCCTCTCCGTATGTACCTCTCGTGATTCATCCCACACCATTCCACCCCATTCGGCATCGGCTCGGGACTTTCCTACCTGTTTGAGGGACGAACGACCTTGCGAAGCCGTAGATCGACATGGGCGTAAGGTTGCGGTTTGGCCGCCGTCGTCGCCGCACCCACCGGAATCCCGCCGACCTCAAGGGATTACCGAGCGGTAAAGATGACGATTTAGGCCGAGCGTAAGACCATGGGAGGCGGCGAACCCCAAGGCACGACTCCCCCGACAGCGAAGGAACAGCGTGGCTTCCGCATCCGATCGCAATCCGATCATCATTGGTGGCCTGCCGAGCCAGGTCCCGGACTTCGATCCGGAAGAGACGCAGGAGTGGCTGGACTCCCTCGACGCCGCCGTCGACGAGCGGGGCCGTGAGCGCGCCCGCTACCTGATGCTGCGGCTGATCGAGCGGGCCCGCGAGAAGCGCGTGGCCGTGCCCGAGATGCGCTCCACGGACTACGTCAACACGATCGCCACCAAGGACGAGCCCTTCTTCCCCGGCAACGAGGAGATCGAGCGCAAGGTCCTGAACGCCACCCGGTGGAACGCGGCCGTCATGGTCTCGCGCGCCCAGCGCCCCGGCATCGGCGTCGGCGGCCACATCGCCACGTTCGCCTCCTCGGCGTCCCTCTACGACGTGGGCTTCAACCACTTCTTCCGGGGCAAGGACGAGGGCGACGGCGGCGACCAGATCTTCTTCCAGGGTCACGCCTCCCCCGGTATCTACGCCCGCGCCTACCTCCTGGACCGGCTCTCCGAGCAGCAGCTCGACGCGTTCCGCCAGGAGAAGTCGAAGGCCCCGTACGGCCTGTCCAGCTACCCGCACCCGCGGCTGATGCCGGACTTCTGGGAGTTCCCCACCGTCTCGATGGGCCTCGGCCCGCTCGGTGCGATCTACCAGGCCCGGATGAACCGCTACATGCAGGCCCGCGGTATCGCGGACACTTCCAAGTCACACGTTTGGGCGTATCTCGGCGACGGCGAGATGGACGAGCCGGAGTCGCTCGGCCAGCTGTCCATCGCCGCCCGTGAGGGTCTGGACAACCTGACCTTCGTCGTCAACTGCAACCTGCAGCGCCTCGACGGCCCGGTCCGCGGCAACGGCAAGATCATGCAGGAGCTGGAGTCGCAGTTCCGCGGGGCCGGCTGGAACGTCATCAAGCTGATCTGGGACCGCTCCTGGGACCCGCTGCTGGCCCAGGACCGCGACGGCATCCTGGTCAACAAGCTGAACTCGACCCCGGACGGCCAGTTCCAGACGTACGCCACCGAATCCGGCGCGTACATCCGCGACCACTTCTTCGGCGGCGACCACCGGCTGCGCGCGATGGTCGAGAACATGACCGACCAGCAGATCCAGCACCTGGGCCGCGGCGGACACGACCACAAGAAGGTCTACGCGGCCTACGCGGCGGCCAAGGCCCACAAGGGCCAGCCGACGGTCATCCTGGCGCAGACGGTCAAGGGCTGGACCCTGGGCCCGAACTTCGAGGGCCGCAACGCGACCCACCAGATGAAGAAGCTGACGGCCGACGACCTCAAGCGCTTCCGCGACCGCCTGCACATCCCGATCACGGACGCCCAGCTGGAGGGCGGCGCGCCGCCGTACTACCACCCGGGCCGCAACTCCCCCGAGATCCAGTACATGCACGACCGCCGCAGCGCGCTCGGCGGCTACGTGCCGACCCGCGTGGTGCGCGCCAAGCCGCTGCAGCTGCCGGACGACAAGACGTACGCGGCCGCCAAGAAGGGCTCGGGCCAGCAGTCGATCGCCACCACCATGGCCTTCGTCCGCATCCTGAAGGACCTGATGCGGGACAAGGAGATCGGCCGGCGCTTCGTGCTGATCGCGCCCGACGAGTACCGCACCTTCGGCATGGACGCGTTCTTCCCGAGCGCCAAGATCTACAACCCGCTGGGCCAGCAGTACGAGGCGGTCGACCGCGACCTGCTGCTCGCGTACAAGGAGTCCCCGACCGGCCAGATGCTGCACGACGGCATCTCGGAGGCGGGCTGCACGGCCTCGCTGATCGCCGCCGGTTCGGCGTACGCGACGCACGGCGAGCCGCTGATCCCGGTCTACGTCTTCTACTCGATGTTCGGTTTCCAGCGCACCGGTGACCAGTTCTGGCAGATGGCCGACCAGCTGGCGCGCGGTTTCGTCCTCGGTGCGACCGCCGGCCGGACCACCCTGACGGGTGAGGGCCTGCAGCACGCCGACGGCCACTCCCAGCTGCTGGCGTCGACCAACCCGGGCTGCGTGGCGTACGACCCGGCGTACGGGTACGAGATCGCGCACATCGTCAAGGACGGTCTGCGGCGGATGTACGGCCCCGACGCCGAGGACGTCTTCTACTACCTGACCGTCTACAACGAGCCGATCCAGCACCCGGCCGAGCCGGCCGACGTGGACGTGGACGGCATCCTCAAGGGCATCCACCGGGTCTCCGCGGGAACGGCCGGCAGCATCGGGGCGCAGATCATGGCCTCGGGCGTGGCGGTGCCGTGGGCTCTGGAGGCGCAGCGCATCCTGGCCGCCGAGTGGAACGTCAAGGCGGACGTCTGGTCGGCGACCTCCTGGAACGAGCTGCGCCGCGAGGCCGTCGCGGTGGAGGAGCACAACCTGCTCCACCCGGAGGAGGAGCAGCGCGTCCCGTACGTGACCCGCAAGCTGTCCGGCGCGGAGGGCCCGTTCGTGGCCGTCTCCGACTGGATGCGGGCGGTCCCGGACCAGATCTCGCGCTGGGTGCCCGGCACGTACACCTCGCTGGGCGCGGACGGCTTCGGCTTCGCGGACACGCGCGGTGCGGCCCGGCGGTTCTTCCACATCGACGCGCAGTCGGTGGTCCTCTCGGTCCTGACCGAGCTGGCCAGGGAGGGCAAGATCGACCGGTCCGCCCTCAAGCAGGCCATCGACCGCTACCAGCTGCTCGACGTCCGGGCGGCCGACCCGGGCGCGGCCGGCGGCGACGCGTAGCCGTCACTCTTCCGTAGGGGCGCTGGGACATCTGTCCCAGCGCCCCTTACTTGTTCTTTACGATGCTCCGCATGAAGCAACCCTCCCGCCAGTCGCGGTGGGAGCGCCGGACGCAGACGCCTCTGCTGGTGCTCGCCCTCGGATTCGCCCTCGCCTACGCCGTGCCCATCGTCGTGCCCGACGCGAGCGCGGACGTGCACCGCGCCTGCACGCACGCCGAATGGGTGGTGTGGGCGGCCTTCGCCGTCGACTACCTGATGCGGCTGGGCCTGTCGGACTCGAAGCGGGCCTTCGTACGGACCCACTGGATGGACCTGGCGGCGGTGCTGCTGCCGATGATCCAGCCGCTGCGGCTGCTGCGGGTGGTCTCCACGCTGATGCTGGTGGGCCGGCGGGCCCGGATGGCCCCGCAGATCCGGCTGACCACCTACGTGGCGGGCGCGGTGGTCGGGCTGCTGATGTTCGGCTCGCTGGCCGTGCTGAGCGTGGAGCGGGACGCCCCCGGCGGCAACATCAAGAACCTGGGGGACGCCCTGTGGTGGTCGGTGACCACCATGACGACGGTCGGGTACGGGGACCACTCCCCCACCACCGGACTGGGCAGGCTGCTGGCGGTGGGCCTGATGCTCTCCGGAATCGCCCTGCTGGGTGTGGTGACCGCCAACATCGCGGCCTGGTTCATCTCCCGCTTCGAGCGGGACGACCTGGTGGAACGGGCCCAGACGGCCGCGATCGCCGAACTGACGGCGGAGGTACGGGCGCTGCGCGCGGAGGTCGCCCGGCTCGGCGCGCCCGGACCCGGGTCGGGGCCCGGGGCGGGGCCCGGGGCGGGGGGCCCGGCCGGGGCCGCCCCGGGCGCGGAGGTCCGTGCCCTGGCCGGCCCCGCCCGAGCGCCGGAGCCGGCTCCGGCGGCGGGCGCCGTCAGCGCTCCCACACCTTGAACGCCCTGACCTGGTAGGGCGACTGGGGCAGCCACACCCCGTCGCCCGGGTAGGTCTGGAACTCGCCCGTCTCGGCGCACTCGGCGGACTGGTAGGTGGTCACCGGGCGCCCGGTGCGGTTGACGAGGGACTGGGCGGTGGTGCCGGGCGGCAGCGCCGTACAGCTGTTGATGTCGAGGGTGCTGAGCTCGTGGGTCCTGCGGGCCCCCTTGAACTCCGGCTTCGCCCACAGGCACAGCTGCCCGGTGGCGCAGGCCCCGAGCGTCGGGGGCCCGGCGGCCCGGCCCGGGGCGTGCCCGGAGGCGTGAGCCGGGGCGAGACCCTGGGCGGGCGCCTGGGCGGGCGCCTGGGCGGGCCCCGCCGCGTGGGCCGATCCCGTGGCGCCCGGGACGAGCAGGGTGGCGGCGAGGACGGCGGCCGTGGCGACGGCGCGCCCGGAAGAAGTGGTGCTCCACGTACGCATGACGGGTCAACTCCTGGTGGACGAACGGGCCCCGGACCGTTTCCGGAGCTCCGTCGACACCACGCTGACCTGCGCGGACGGCCCGGCGGAAGGGGCCGGCGGCGGCTCCACCCTGATAGGCGACAGCCCGCCGCGACCACCGGAGGGAGCGGCCGCGGCCCCCGGGTTGACGCTCCGCGACCGCGCCCACGACGGCGGGGGTGGTGCCGGTGCCCGACCCGAACGTGTCGTGGGCGGTGCCCGCGAGGGCCCGCGCGAGCCGCTCCGCGACGCCCTTCCCGGCCGGGCTTGTCGCGCCCCGGGGCAAAGAGGACTCGGGGATACGCTGACCGCCCGCGCCACGTCAGAAAGGAACCCGTCCGCCGTGATCACCGACCAGCGGCCCGCGCCACCCGCACCGGCGGCCGGCCTGCGCGAACGCAAGAAGAGGCGCACCCGCGACGCCCTGCTGCGCGCCTCGCTCCTCCTCTTCATCGCCCAGGGGTACGAGGAGACCACCGTCGACGAGATCACCGACGCGGTGGACGTCTCCCAGCGCACCTTCTTCCGGTACTTCGCCAACAAGGAGGAGGCCGCCTTCGCCGTCCAGGACCTGGTCGAATCGCACTTCGTCGCCGCGCTGCGGTCCCGGCCGCCCGCCGAGGGCCCGCTCGCGGCGATGCGCGCGGCCGTGCTCGGGGCCTGGGCCACCGTCGACGAGGCCATCTCGGACCTGGTCCCGGTCGACCTGTACATGCGCAGCTACCGGCTCATCGAGTCCACCCCGGCCCTGCTCGCCGTGCACCTGCGCCGCTCCACCGAGCTGGAGGAGCGGATCGCCCGGCTGATCGCCGAGCGCGAGGGCCTGGACGTGGACGCCGATCCCCGGCCCCGGGTGGCCGTCGCCGCGTTCTCGGGCGTGATGAGGGTCACCGGCCGGCTCTGGGGGCAGGGCGAGGACACCGGTGTCGACACGATCCGGCGGATGACCGAGGTCTACCTGGACCAGATCGGCCCGGCGCTGACCTCCGACTGGCGGTGACTCCCGTCACCCGGCGCGCCACGGCCGCGAACGGTCTCCTACGCTGAGCTCAGTGAAACTGCCCGGCCCCGCCCAGCCCCACTCGTCCGACGCCGTCGCGCGCCCGGCCGCCCTGCGCACCCTGCTCGCGCTGGCGGTGGTCTTCCTCATGCTCGCGATCACCGGCTGGACCTCGGTGTACCGGCCGGAGGACGGGGTGTCCCCGCGCGACGCGGCGCTCGTCTCCTGGGCCCAGACGCACTTCGGCGGCCGCCCGGTGCCCGCCGCCGACGCCCCCGCTCCGACGGTGGCCCGGTTCTTCGCGAACCTGGACGGCGCGCAGCGCGCCCGGCTCGCCGAGGCCCACCCGCTCGTCGTCGGCAGCCTCGACGGCGTTCCGGTCTCCACCCGGTACCTGGCCAACCGGATCGCCCTGCGGCAGGCCGCACGCGTCGAGGAGGCCCACCGCACCGACATCACGCTGGCCCCCGCCGACCGCGCCACCGCCGCGCGGCGCGTCCACCGCTTCGAGTCCCTCGCCGAACCGGGCCGGCAGATCCTCACCTTCGACCCCACCGGCGACGGCCTCGTCGCCGAGGTCTTCGGCGACCTCGACGCGGCCCGCCGGGTCTCGGTGATCGTCCCGGGCGTCGACACCGACGCGCTCACCTTCGAGCGCACCGAGCGGCGCCTGACCGCCCCCGTCGGCATGGCCGAGTCCCTGTACGAGGCCGAGCGCGCGGCCGCGCCCGACAGCCGGACGGCTGTCATCGCCTGGGCCGGCTACACCGCCCCGAGCGGGGTCGGCATGGACGCCGCGACCGGGCGGATGGCCGTCGAGGGCGCCGCGAGGCTGCGCGCGCTGACCGCCGCCCTGCCCGGGAGCTCGAGCGTGGCGCTGTTCTGCCACAGCTACGGCTCCGTGGTGTGCGGGGTCGCCGCGCACGAGCTGCCGGCCCGGGTCACGGACATCGCGGTGGCGGGCAGCCCCGGAATGCGGGTCGGGAACGCCCGGGAGCTGGGCACTTCGGCGCGGGTGTGGTCGATGCGGGACTCCGGCGACTGGATCGCCGACGTGCCGCACCTGGAGTTCGGCGGTCTGGGCCACGGCGCGGATCCGGTCGCCCCCGGGTTCGGGGCGCGCGTGCTGAGCGCGGCCGGGGCCAAGAGCCACACCGGCTATTTCGAGCCAGGAACGGCCTCGTTGGACAACTTCGCCAAAATCGGAACCGGCGAGTTCGCTTCCACCGTGTGCGCCGCCGGGGACGACACGTGCCGGCGCGGAATATCCTCCACGGACGGTTCCTGACCCACCCGGACGACCCGAAATCGGACCTCACAGCGGGGGGACGCACAGGGGTGCGTCCCTTTACGATGTGCCGCATGGGTGACGTACTGGCCGGAAACCATGCCGTCTGGGAGTTCGACCGCACCACGGACTCGATGATCATCCGCTTCGTACGGGGGATACGAACGCCCAGACTCTGGCACGCCCTGGGGGCGCGCCGGATCCCCCTCGAAGCGTTGTCCGCGGTGAGCCTCACCGCCGGACGCCGGGACACCGTCGTCCTGCACGCCCGCGCGCGGGCGGGTGCGGACCCCCTGATGGAGGCCGCGGCGGGGCAGCTGAAGGAAACGTGCGATCCGTACCGGCTGGTCCTGCCCGGTGACGCGCGGGGGCGTGCGGCGGCGTTCGCGCAGGTCCTGCGCGAGCGGCTGGGCCCGGACGGGCCTGCCGAACGCTTCCTGGTCCCGGCGCCGCAGCCGCCGCTCGCCCTGAAGGCGTACGACGCCCGGCTCGCCTTCGACGGCGCCGCCGTCACCTTCCACTGGTCCCGTACGGGGGCCACGAGCACCAAGTGGAAGGCGGGCGACCAGCGTTGTCCGCTGGCCGCCCTGACCGGCGTCGAGTGGCACTCCCCGGACCGCCCCGGGGGTCACCTGCGGCTGTCGGTCCAGGGCGCCCCGGGCGATCCGCGCCCGGACCACGACCTGTCCTCGGCCGTCTTCGGCGTGGGCTGCGGAGCCGTGCACGAGTCCTTGCCGTTCGCGGCGGCGGTCCTCGCGGGGCTGCGTGCCCGCACGCCGGTCGCCGCGGTCCCCAGCCCCCGGGCCGATGACCGGATCCAGCACCTCGCCGAGCTGCACAGCGCCGGGCTGCTCACGGACGCGGAGTACACGGCCCTGCGCGACCGCTTCGCCGCCGGAGCCTGACCCTGCGGGGCCAGGTTCCGCCTACGCCTCGCGGGCCGCCGACGTGGAGGACATGTCCGGGTAGCGGTCGCCCGCCACGGCGGAGGCGATCGGCTCCAGCCGGGCCAGCTCGTCCCGCGTCAGGACGATCCGCGTCGCCGCCGTGTTCTCCGCGAGGCGGGAGGGCTTGCGGGTGCCCGGGATCGGGACCACCGTCAGCCCGTGCACCGCCGCCCGCTGCTGCACCCACGCCAGCGCGATCTGCCCCGGCGTGGCCTCCCGCGCCGCCGCGATCTCCCGTACCGGCGCCAGCAGCGCCGCGTTCGACTTCGCGTTGTCGCCGGTGAACCGGGGCTGGTCCTGCCGGTAGTCGCCGGCCGTCAGCTCCGTCGCCGCGTCCGTGAACGCACCGGTCAGGAAGCCGCGCCCGAGCGGGGAGTAGGGCACGAGCGCCACGCCGAGCTCCGCCGCCGCGCCCACCGCGCTGCGCTCCACGTCCCGGCTGAAGAGCGACCACTCCGACTGGAGCGCCGCGATCGGGTGCACGGCGTGCGCCTCGCGCAGCTCGGCCCCGGTCACCTCGCTCAGTCCGAGGTGGCGGACCTTGCCCTCGCGCACCAACTCCGCCATCGCGCCCACCGATTCGGCGAACGGCGCGGCCGGATCGCGCCGGTGCATGTAGTACAGGTCGATCACGTCGGTGCCGAGCCTGCGCAGGCTGGCCTCCACCGCCTCGCGGATGTACGCCGCGTCGTTGCGGATCCCCCGGTACACCGGGTCGTCGGTGCGCAGTATGGCGAACTTCGTGGCGATGGTGATCTCGTCGCGGTGCGCGGCCACGAACGGCGCGAGGAACTCCTCGTTCGCGCCCCGCCCGTAGACGTCGGCGGTGTCGAAGAGGGTGACCCCGGCGGCCAGCGCCGCGTCGAGCGTCTGCCGGGCGGCCGTCTCGTCCGTGTCCCCGTAGAACTCGCTCATGCCCATGCAGCCGAGGCCCTGGACGCCCACCAGCGGGCCGCCCTTGCCCAGTTCGGCCTTCTCGATCCTCAGCGTGTTCTCGGTCATGTCCGGTCCGCCCCTTCCGCCACCGTGCACATTGAATACATGTCGATCTTGTAGTCCAGTACGGCGAGCGCGTCGCCCAGTTCCGCGATCCGCGCCCGCACCTCGCGGCGCGTCCGCTCCAGCAGCTCGCGCCGCTGCTCGACGGTGTGCGCGCCCTCGCGGACCAGTTCGGCGTACCGGACCATGTCCGCCACCGACATTCCGGTGGCGCGCAGTTTGCCCACGAAGGCCAGCCAGTCGAGGTCCTTGTCGGTGAAGCGCCGCTGTCCCGAGTGCGAACGGTCCACGTGCGGCATGAGGCCGATCCGCTCGTACCAGCGCAGGGTGTGCTGGGTCAGACCGGTCCGGGCCTCGACCTCGCTGATCGTGTACCTCGTCTGCGTCTGCGTCAGGCTCATGGCCACCACGCTAAAACCTTGGAGTGCACTCCAAGCAAGTAGGCTCGGCCGCATGGAGAGCATGCAGAGTCTGCGGACCATCGAGAACTGGCCGGTTCCGACCGCCGCGGCCGCCGTCGTCCGCGCCGACGGGACCGTACTGGGCACCCACGGCCCGGTGGACCACCGCTTCGCCCTGGCCTCCGTGACCAAGCCGCTGGCCGCCTACGCCGCCCTCGTCGCCTACGAGGAGGGTGCGATCGAGCTGGACGAGCCGGCCGGGCCCGAGGGCTCCACCGTCCGCCACCTGCTGGCGCACACCAGCGGCCTGGCCTTCGACGAGCACCGCGTGACCTCCCCGCCCGGACAGCGCCGGCTGTACTCGAACGCCGGTTTCGAGGTGCTCGGCGACCACATCGCCAAGGCCACCGGAATCCCCTTCGCCGAGTACCTGCACCAGGCCGTCTTCGAGCCGCTGGGCATGGCGTCGAGCAGCCTGGAGGGCTCCCCCGCCAAGGACGGCGTCTCCACCGTCGCCGACCTCGTGCGCTTCGCCGCCGAACTCCAGCAGCCCCGGCTGCTGGACGTGCGCACCGTCGCCGAGGCCACCGCGGTGGTCCACCCCGGCCTCAAGGGCGTGCTGCCCGGCTACGGCCACCAGTCCCCCAACGACTGGGGCCTCGGCCTGGAGATCCGCGACGGCAAGTCCCCGCACTGGACGGGCTCCGGCTCCTCGCCGCGCACCTTCGGGCACTTCGGCCAGGCCGGAACCTTCCTCTGGGTGGACCCGGACGCGCGCGCCGCGTGCGTGGCGCTGACCGACCGCCCCTTCGGCCCGTGGGCCGTGGAGGCCTGGCCCGTGTTCACCGACGCGGTCCTCGCCGACCTCCGTCGGGCGTAGCTCTCAGGGGTCCTACGGGAGTTCCCAGATCAGCAGCTCGCCCGGGGAACCGGCGACGAGCTCCAGGTCCGGCTCGCCGGTGATCCGCAGCGAGTCCCCCGGGCCGATCTCCTCGCCGTCCTCGCCCTCCTCGCCGTCCAGCCGCAGGTCTCCCCGTACGACGTGCACGTACACGCGCCCGGCCGCGGGCACGGCGACCCGCTCGCCCGCGCCCGGACGCCGTACGTGCAGGACGGCCCCGGCCGCCGGGACCGCGTAGGGCGTGCTGTCGGCGATGCCCCTGACCAGGGCGTACGAGGGCTCCCCCGCCGAGTCGAGCGGCGCGAGCCACATCTGGACGAAGCGGAGCGGCCCGGGCCCGTCGTTGCGCTCCACGTGCCGCGTGCCGGAGGCGGCGCCGAGGTGCTGGACGTCGCCGGGCCGGACCAGGGTCGCGGCGCCCGTGCCGTCCCGGTGGGTGAGCTCGCCCTCGACCACCCAGGTCACGATCTCGGTGTGGCTGTGGGGGTGCTCGTCGAAGCCGGCGCCGGGCGCGAGGGACTCCTCGTTGCAGGCCATGACCGGGCCGAAGCGCAGGTTGTCCGGGTCGTAGTGCGCTCCGAAGGAGAAGGCGTGCCGGGTGGTGATCCCGGCCTGCGGGTCCCCGCCCTCGTACCGGTCGGCGCCTCGGCGTACGTCAATCATGTGGGCCACCGTAGCCCCCGGGCCGGGTCCGGCCGGTGGGACCGGACTCCGCGCGGTCTCCTCGATAAGGCAGTCTTGTCACGTGCCCCAACCCGAACGTGAGCATTCCCCCGCGATCCATTCCGCGCATCCGGCTCCCGCCCATCCGCATTCCGCGACCCTGCGGCGGCTCGAGAAGTCCTCCGGCCGGCTCGCCGCCAACGCCATCGCGCGCATGGACGAGACCCTGCCGTGGTACCGGGCGATGCCACCGGAGAACCGGTCCTGGATCGGCCTGGTCGCCCAGGCCGGCATCGCCGCGTTCACCGAGTGGTTCCGGCACCCGGAGACCCCGCAGGCGATTTCCACCGACGTCTTCGGGACGGCTCCGCGCGAGCTGACCCGGGCGATCACCCTGCGCCAGACCGTCGAGATGGTGCGGACCACGATCGAGGTCATGGAGACCGCGATCGACGAGGTCGCGGCGCCCGGTGACGAGTCGATCCTGCGCGAGGCGCTGCTGGTGTACGCCCGGGAGATCGCCTTCGCGACCGCCCAGGTGTACGCGCAGGCCGCCGAGGCCCGGGGGGCGTGGGACGCCCGGCTGGAGTCCCTGGTGGTCAACGCGGTGCTCTCCGGCGAGGCCGACGAGGGCGCCCTGTCCCGGGCGGCGGCGCTGGGCTGGAACTCCCCCGAGCACGTGTGCGTGGTGCTGGGCACCGCGCCGGAGGGCGACAGCGAGCTGACGGTCGAGGCGATCCGGCGTGCGGCCCGCCACCACAAGCTGCAGGTCCTCACCGGGGTGCTCGGCGACCGGCTCGTGGTCATCGCGGGCGGCAGCGACAACCCGATGCAGGTCGCGAAGTCCCTGATCGGTCCGTTCGCGGCCGGTCCCGTGGTGGCCGGCCCGGTCGTCCCGGACCTGCTGAACGCCACGAAGTCGGCGCAGGCCGCCGCCGCCGGGCTCAAGGCCTGCACCGCCTGGCAGGACGCTCCGCGGCCGGTGCTGGCGGACGATCTCCTGCCCGAACGCGCGATCGCCTCGGACCCTTCGGCTCGCGAGCAGCTGGTGGAGGAGATCTACAGACCGCTCGAAGAGGCGGGTTCGGCCCTCCTGGAGACCTTGAGTGTTTATCTAGAGCAGGCGAGCAGTCTGGAAGGCGCAGCTCGGATGCTGTTCGTCCATCCCAACACCGTGCGCTACCGGCTGCGACGTGTGACGGACGTCACCGGGTGGTCGCCCTCGGATGTCCGTTCCGCGTTCACTCTGCGGATCGCCCTGATCCTCGGGCGTCTGGCCGACGGCGACCCTCAGTCCTAGACTTTTGTCGGACATCAACAATTACCCCGAAGGTTCTTCGTCCCTGTCCCCACGGGCGGCGCGGACCGAACACAAGAGAGAGTGTGAGGGTGCTCGTACTCGTCGCTCCCGGCCAAGGCGCACAGACGCCCGGCTTCCTGACTCCCTGGCTCGAACTGCCCGGCGCCGCTGACCGCGTCGCCGGCTGGTCGGACGCCATCGGGCTCGACCTTGCCCACTACGGCACGAAGGCCGACGCGGAGGAGATCCGCGACACGGCCGTGGCGCAGCCTCTCCTGGTTGCCGCCGGTCTGCTTTCCGCTTCGGCGCTCGGCGCCCCGACGGCCTTCGGTGCCGTCGCGGGCCACAGCGTCGGCGAGATCACCGCCGCCGCCTACGCCGGCGTGCTGTCCGACACGGACGCGCTGTCCTTCGTACGCACCCGCGGGCTCGGCATGGCCGAGGCCGCCGCGGTGACCGCGACGGGCATGGCGGCGGTCCTCGGCGGAGAGCCGGACGTCGTGGTGGCCCACCTGGAGAAGCTGGGTCTGACCCCGGCGAACGTGAACGGCGCGGGCCAGATCGTGGCCGCGGGGACCATGGAGCAGATCGCGGCCCTGGAGGCCGACAAGCCCGAGGGTTCCATGAAGGTCGTCGCCCTCAAGGTCGCGGGCGCCTTCCACACGCACCACATGGCTCCGGCGGTCGCCGGTCTGGAGAAGGCCGCTTCGGCCCTCTCCCCGGCCGACCCGGCGCTGAAGTACGTATCGAACAAGGATGGTCAGGTCGTGACCACGGGCGCCGATGTCGTCGCCCGGCTGGTCGGCCAGGTGGCCAACCCGGTCCGCTGGGACCTGTGCATGGAGACGTTCGCCGCACTGGGCGTCACGGGGATCATCGAGCTGTCCCCGGGCGGCACCCTGGTGGGTCTGGCCAAGCGTGCGCTCAAGGGCGTTCCGAGCGTGGCCCTGAAGACCCCGGACGATCTCGAAAAGGCCGCGGCGCTCGTCGCCGAGCACGCGGTCTGAGAGAAGGAGCCCACACAGCATGTCGAAGATCAAGCCTGCCAAGGGCTCCCCGTACGCCCGCATCCTCGGGGTGGGCGGCTACCGCCCGGTCCGCGTGGTGCCCAACGAGGTCATCCTCGAGACCATCGACTCGTCCGACGAGTGGATCCGCTCCCGTTCCGGCATCGCGACCCGTCACTGGGCCTCGCCGCAGGAGACCGTCGCCGCGATGTCGGTGGAGGCCTCCGGCAAGGCGCTGGCCGCCGCCGGGATCGAGCCGGAGAAGATCGGCGCCGTGATCGTCTCGACGGTGTCGCACTTCAAGCAGACCCCGGCGGTCGCGACGGAGATCGCGCACCGCATCGGCGCGGGCAAGCCCGCCGCCTTCGACATCTCCGCGGGCTGCGCCGGCTTCGGCTACGGTCTGACGCTGGCCAAGGGCCTGATCGTCGAGGGTTCCGCGGAGTACGTCCTCGTGATCGGCGTGGAGCGGCTCTCGGACCTCACCGACCTGGAGGACCGCGCGACGGCCTTCCTCTTCGGTGACGGCGCGGGCGCCGTGGTCGTCGGCCCCTCGGACGAGCCGGCCATCGGCCCCACGGTGTGGGGTTCGGAGGGCGACAAGTCCGAGACCATCAAGCAGACCGTGCCGTGGGACGAGTACCGCAGCACGGACGGCGCCGAGAAGTTTCCGGCCATCACGCAGGAGGGTCAGGCGGTCTTCCGCTGGGCCGTCTTCGAGATGGCCAAGGTGGCCCAGCAGGCGCTCGACGCTGCCGGGATCACCGCGGATGACCTGGACGTCTTCATTCCGCACCAGGCAAACATGCGGATCATCGACTCGATGGTGAAGACTCTGAAGCTGCCGGAGCACGTCACGGTCGCCCGTGACGTCGAAACCACCGGCAACACCTCGGCCGCCTCGATCCCGCTCGCTATGGAGCGGCTCCTGGCGACCGGAGCGGCGAAGAGCGGCGACACCGCGCTCGTCATCGGCTTCGGGGCGGGACTCGTCTACGCCGCGACGGTCGTTACCCTCCCCTAGGGTCCGGAATCCCTTTTTCCGTCCCTGTTCCACCCCAGTACCCAGAGAAGGAGCGCCACATGGCCGCCACGCAGGAAGAAATCGTCGAAGGTCTCGCGGAGATCGTCAACGAGATCGCGGGCATCCCGGTCGAGGACGTCCAGATCGAGAAGTCCTTCACCGACGACCTGGACGTCGACTCGCTGTCCATGGTCGAGGTCGTCGTCGCCGCCGAGGAGCGCTTCGAGGTGAAGATCCCGGACGAGGACGTCAAGGGTCTCAAGACCGTCGGCGACGCCGCGAGCTACATCCTCAAGCACCAGGCCTGAGCCTGACGAGCGTTTGTCGCCACCTGGCGGTGGCGCCGTGACAATTCAGCACCCCCTGAGACGTGGAGAAAGAATTCCTGTGAGCCCGACCAATCGCACCGTGGTCGTCACCGGTATCGGCGCAACCACTCCGCTGGGTGGCGACAGCGCTTCGACCTGGGAAGGTCTGCTTGCCGGACGTTCCGGCGTGAAGCCCCTCGAGGGTGAGCGCTTCGCCGAACTCCCGGTCCGTATCGCCGCAACCGCCGCCGTGGACCCGAGTGAGGTCCTTCCCCGGCCGCTGGCCCGCAAGCTGGACCGCTCGGCCCAGTTCGCGCTCATCGCGGCCCGCGAGGCGTGGGCCGACGCCGGCTACACCGCCCCGGCGGGCGAGGACGCGTCGATCGCGCCCGAGCGCCTGGGCACCGTCATCGCCTCCGGCATCGGCGGCGTGACCACTCTGCTCGACCAGTACGACGTACTGAAGGAAAAGGGTGTGCGCCGGGTCTCCCCGCACACCGTCCCCATGCTCATGCCGAACGGCCCGTCCGCCAACGTCGGCCTGGAGGTCAACGCCCGTGCGGGTGTGCACACTCCGGTCAGCGCCTGCGCGTCGGGTGCCGAGGCCATCGGCTACGCCGTCGAGATGATCCGCACCGGCCGTGCCGACGTGGTCGTCGCGGGCGGCACCGAGGCGGCGATCCACCCGCTGCCGATCGCCGCGTTCGCCAACATGATGGCGATGTCCAAGAACAACGAGAGCCCGACCACGGCCTCCCGCCCGTACGACAAGGCCCGCGACGGCTTCGTCCTCGGCGAGGGCGCCGGCGTCGTGGTCCTGGAGTCCGCCGAGCACGCCGCCGCGCGCGGCGCCCGGGTCTACTGCGAGGTGCTGGGCCAGGGTCTGTCCGCGGACAGCCACCACATCGCGCAGCCCGAGCCGACCGGCCGCGGTGTCGCCGCCGCCGTGCAGAACCTGCTCGACAACACGGGCCTGGACCCGGCCGAGCTGGTCCACCTGAACGCGCACGCCACGTCCACCCCGCAGGGTGACACGGCCGAGCTGAAGGCCCTGCGCAAGGTCCTGGGCGACGACCTCGACCACATCGCGATCTCGGCCACCAAGTCGATGACCGGTCACCTGCTGGGTGGCGCGGGCGGCATCGAGACCGTCGCGACGGTGCTGGCGCTGTACCACCGCCTGGCCCCGCCGACGATCAACCTCGACGACATCGACGAGGACATCGACGCGGACATCGTGCGCGGCGAGCCCCGCAAGCTCCCGGCCGACGGCCCGATCTCCGCGATCAACAACTCCTTCGGCTTCGGCGGCCACAACGTGACGCTCGCTTTCCGCAGCGTCTGAAGCAGCTGACCGAGGCTCAAGCGGAAGGCCCACCCGGATTCGTCCGGGTGGGCCTTCTGCGTGAGTCCCGCTCAGACGACCTGGTGGAGCCAGCGGACCGGGGCGCCCTCGCCCGCGTAGCGGAAGGGTTCGAGCTCGTCGTCCCAGGGTTTGCCCAGCAGTTTGGCGATCTCCGCCTCCAGGTCCGTCTCGCCGCGCGAGGACCGGGCGAGGGCCGCGCGCAGCCGGTCCTCGGGGATCAGGATGTCGCCGTGCATGCCGGTGACGGCGTGGAAGATGCCGAGCTGCGGGGTGGAGCTGTAGCGCTCGCCCTCGGCCGTCGGGCAGGGTTCCGCGGTCACCTCGAAGCGGAGCAGGTGCCAGCCTCTCAGTGCGGAGGCGAGTTTCGAGGCGGTGCCCGCCTCGGCCTGCCAGGAGAACTCGGCTCTCCAGGTGCCCGGGGAGGCGGGCTGACGGATCCAGTCGAGGTTCACCCGCACCCCGAGCACCCCCGCAACAGCCCATTCCACGTGCGGGCAGAGCGCGCGCGGTGCGGAATGCACGTACAGGACTCCACGTGTCGTCACCGGGACCTCCAGTGTGGGACGAGGTCGGGAATAAACTCCAGAAAACGGACAGTATGTGACGTGATGTAATGTAACGGAAATTATTTGACATTGCGTTGCGGGACTTGCGGCCGAAACGCCACGGGAAAAAGCTACCGTGCGCCGGGGGTCATGGTGTGACGTACGGTCGCTCCCAGGCCCGTAAACACAGAGCATTCACTCAGCAGGACGCCCCCGGACGACACGGGGCGACGAGGAGGGACCTCCCGCATGCGCACCACCGCCCCGCGCCGCCGCACGCGCAGGACGCCTCCGGGCGCGGGCGCGTTGGCCGCCCTGCTGATCGTGACGGCGGGCGCGCTCGGCGGGTGTTCGGCGGACGGGGCGAAGCCCGGGGGCGAGCGGGGGGCGCAGGCCGCGCCCCGGTGGAACACCGCACCCGCCTCCGTCGCCGCGGTGGGCGACTCCATCACGCGCGGTTTCGACGCCTGTTCGGTGCTGGCCGACTGCCCGGAGGCCTCCTGGGCCACCGGTGACGACCCCGAGGTCCACTCGCTGGCCGCCCGGCTGCTCGGCGAGGCGGAGGCGCCCGCGCGCAGCTGGAACTACGCGGTGACCGGCTCCCGGATGGCCGACCTGCCCGGCCAGCTGGCCTCGGCGGCCCAGCACAAGCCGGACCTGGTCACGGTCATGGTGGGCTCGAACGACGCCTGCCGGCCGTCGGCTTCGTCGATGACCGGGGTGGACGCCTTCCGCTCCGGCTTCGAGAAGGCGCTGTCCGCCCTGCGGACCGCCTCGCCCGCCTCGCAGGTGTACGTCTCCAGCGTCCCGGACCTCCAGCGCCTGTGGGAGCAGGGCAAGGACCACCCGATGGTGCGCCAGGTCTGGAAGCTCGGCATCTGCCAGTCGATGCTGGCCGATCCCACCTCCGAGGCCTCCGGGGCGACGGCCCGGCGCGAGCAGGTGCGGGCGCGCGTGGTCGAGTACAACGAGGTGCTGCGGGAGGTCTGCGCGAAGGACGCGCTGTGCCGCTACGACGGCGGCGCGGTGTTCCAGTACCCCTTCTCGGCGGAGCAGTTGAGCCGCTGGGACTGGTTCCACCCGGGCAAGGACGGGCAGGCGCGGCTCGCGGAACTGGCGCACCGACAGGTGACCTCCGCCGAGCCCCCACGTTGACGCCGTGGCACGGACAGGACCGGGGGCGGGTGTCAGGGCCCGCCCCCGGTCCAGCTCTTGAACCCC
>NZ_JBSGXB010000084.1:0-24985 GCF_053609185.1 Streptomyces sp. NPDC054956
GCCCGCCCCGCGGGGGCGCCGCCCCCCACGGCCGTGTGCGGTTCCGGGCCTACTTCAAGAACAGCCCGTTGAGCGTCCCGTAGTCGAGCGTGCCGCCGAGACCGCCGTACGTGCCCTGCGCCAGCAGCTCCTCGGCGGCGGAGCGGGCCGCCGAGTACGCGGCCTGCGCCACGGCGGTACCGACGCTGATCCGGCGCACCCCGGCCTGCGCCAGCTCGGCGACCGACGGACCGCCCGGGCCCGCCAGGGCGTTGACGGGCAGCGGCCCCTTCGCGATCTCGGCCAGGGCCTCGAGGTCCAGCAGGCCGGGCACGAAGAACCCGTCGGCGCCGGCCTCCGCGTACGCCAGCCCCCGCGCGAGCACGTCCGCCAGCCGGCCCGACTCCTCGCCGATCCCGAACAGGAAGACGTCCGTACGGGCGTTGACCACCAGCTCCGGCAACCCCGCCTCCGCCGCGGCCGCACGGGCGGTACGGATGCGGTCCGCCTGCTCCTCGGCGGTGTACAGGGTGCCGTCGGACGCCTTGGAGTCCTCCAGGTTGATCCCGACGCCGCCCACCGCGACGACCTCGCGCACGGTCCGCGCCACGTCCTCGTAGCCGCCCTCCACGTCCACGGTGACCGGCAGGTCCACGGCCGCCACTATGCGCGCGGCCGCCTCCAGCATCTCGGCGCGCGTGGCGTGCTGGCCGTCCCCGCGGCCGATCCCCCAGGCCACGCCGCCGCTGGTCGTGGCGATCGCCGAGGCTCCGGCCGACTCGATCACCGCCGCGCTGGCCGCGTCCCAGGCGTTCGGCAGCACCAGCAACGATTCGCTCAACGCCCGCAGCCGCAGGGCCTTCTCGGTGGTCTTCGCGTCGACTGTCATCCGAAGTCTCCTCAAGCTAACCGTTGTTGAGTGGCCGTCATATCGACCCATCTCTCAGGACTCTAGCCACCGCACCGCAGGCCGGCCCGCAGCGACTCCCCGGCCCGGATGACAGGCGTATGACAAGGCGGCGGTGGACCGGGGCGGGTGGGGTGGCAGAGCGACGGGCGGCGACGACGGGCGTGGCAGCGAACGGGCGGAAATCCGGCCCACCGGCTCCGGGGACGGCCGCCCGGGCCGGTATTCGTTGACTGGTTTCCGGCCTTGTCGGCAATCTCGAGTTCACCGCGACCGACCGAAACGGGAGAACACCAGATGTCAGAAACCAGAGCTCCGAAAAAGGTGATTCTGGCGGAGCCGCGTGGATTCTGCGCCGGTGTGCGCCGCGCGATTCAGATCGTCGAGGAGGCCCTCAACAAGTACGGAGCACCCGTATACGTACGGAAGGAAATCGTCCACAACCACTACGTCGTCCGTTCCCTGGAACAGCGCGGCGCGATCTTCGTGGATTCCGAGGAGGAAGTCCCGGAGGGCTCGGTCTGCGTGTTCTCCGCCCACGGGGTCTCGCCGGCCGTCCGCACCAACGCCGCCCACCGCGAGCTCGACGTCATCGACGCGACCTGCCCGCTGGTCTCCAAGGTCCACCAGGAAGCCATCCGCTACGCCCGTGACGGCAAGACGATCCTGCTGATCGGCCACAGCGACCACGAGGAGGTCGAGGGCACCTACGGGGAGGCCCCCGCGTCGACCATCATCGTCGAGGACGTCGAGGCGGTGGCCGCGCTGGACCTGCCGACCGACGCGAACGTGGCCTACCTGTCGCAGACCACGCTGTCGCTGGACGAGACCTCCGGGGTCATCGACGCCCTCAAGGACAGGTTCCCGCTGCTCGAGGGCAAGGGCGACATCTGCTACGCCAGCCAGAACCGGCAGAACGCCGTGAAGGCGATCGCGCAGCGCAGCGACCTGGTGCTGGTGGTCGGTTCGGTCAACTCCAGCAACTCCATCCGGATGGTCGAAGTGGCCCGCGACCTGGGAACCGCCGCCCATCTGGTGCCCGAGGTGGGCGACCTGCGCACCGAGTGGCTCGACGGGGTCTCCTCCGTCGGCGTGAGTGCCGGGGCGAGCGCGCCGGAGATCCTGATCGACCAGCTCCTCGATCGGCTGACGGAACTCGGCTACGTCGACATCGAACTCGAGCAGACCGCCGTCGAGAACGTGGTCTTCAGCCTGCCGGCAAGCCTCACCGGGGCATCGGTTCGGTGATCTATCCCGAAATCTTCACACGATTTCGCACACATTCCGATTTCATCTCAGAGAAGGCTGCCATGACGATCGTCGATACCGATATTCAGCAACTCCGGGCCGGAATGCTCGACCAGGTGGAACAGCGGCTCGAGCAGTTCGTCGAGCACCAGCGCGCGTACTGGTACGGCATCAACCCGCGCGCCGCCCAGCCGGTGGACGCGATCTCCTCGCTCGTCGCCAGCGGCGGCAAGCGGCTCCGCCCGGTGTTCGCCCTCAGCGGCTTCCTGGCCGCCGGCGGCAACCCGTCCGACTCGGTCGCCATCGAGGCCTCGGCGGCGCTCGAACTCCTCCAGGCATTCGCGCTGATCCACGACGACGTCGTGGACAACTCCTCGCTGCGCCGCGGCTCCCCCACCGTCCACCGGCTGCACGAGGCCGAGCACCAGATCAACGGCTGGCAGGGCGAGTCCCGCCGGTTCGGCGAGGGCGTCGCGGTCCTCGCCGGCGACCTGGCCCTGATCTACGCCGACCAGCTCACCACCCGCTTCCCCGCCCCGGCGCGCGCCGTGTGGGACGAACTCCGTGCCGAGATGGTCATCGGCCAGCACCTGGACGTGGCGGTCGCCGCGGAAGGCGTGGTCGACCCCTCGCTCTCCCGCTGGATCGCGGTGTGCAAGTCGGGCCGCTACACCATCCACCGCCCGCTGGTGCTCGGCGCCACCCTGGCCGGACGCCCCGACCTGGCCTCGGCGTTCGAGACGTACGGGCTCGCCCTCGGCGAGGCCTTCCAGCTCCGCGACGACCTCATCGACGCCTTCGGCACCACCGAGGACGCCGGCAAGCCGACCGGACTGGACTTCGCCGAGCACAAGATGACCCTGCTGCTGGCGCTGGCCGCCGAGCAGGACGCGCGGGTCCGCTCGATCCTCGACCGCAAGGACGGCGCCCCCTGGGACGTCGACCTGCTGCGCCGGATCCTCGACGAGACCGGGGTCCGCGCCACCGTGGAGCGCACCATCGCCGGACTCGTGGACAAGGCCTGCGAGTCGATCGCCCGGTCCGGACTGGACCAGTCCTGGTGCGAGGAGTTCTCCCGGCTCGCTACCCGGGTCGCCTACCGAAGCCACTGACCTCGAGCGCCAACGGGAGCGAATCATGCCCAGAACACTGATCGTAGGCTTCGGCCGGGCGGGTCACGGGCTCCATTGGACCGTCCTGGAGCGGCTGCGCCGCACCGAGCGCGGCGCCGCCCTCATCTCCGGTCTCCCGCCCGTGGTCTACGACTTCAACCCGCACACCCCGCAGCTCACCGACGCCGAGGTGATCTCCGTACCGGAGCTCGCCAAGGCCGCCGAACTGCTGGACCCCAAGGACACCATCGTCCACCTGTGCACGCCGCCCACGCACCGGCTGGAGCCGTTGCGCGAGCTGGCCGAGCTGGGGTTCGACCGGATCCTCGTGGAGAAGCCGCTCGTGGCCGACACCGAGGAACTGGCCGCCATCGACGCCCTGCGGGCCGGCCACGGCCTGAAGGTCATGGTCGTGGCGCACTGGCTGCAGAGCGCCCTGACCACCCGGCTGCGCTCCTTGGTGCAGGGCGGCAAGCTCGGCACGCTGGAGACCATCTTCGTGGCGCAGCGCAAGCCGCGCCTGGTGCGCACCCTCCAGACCGAGGGCCACCCGACGGCCTTCGACGTGGAGCTGCCGCACTCGGTGGGCGTGGCGCTGAAGCTGGCCGGCGCGGGCCGTACGGCCGGGGCCGAACTGCACGACATGCACGTCGGCGACAAGGTCGTGCCCGAGATGGGGGCGGCCCGGCTGCTGCTGGAGCACGACGCCGGCGTCCAGACGGAGATCTTCTCCGACCTGGCCTCGCCGATCCGGGAACGGGTGATCCGCCTCGGGTTCAGCGACGGGTGGGCCGTGGGCCACTACCCGATCAGCGAGAGCGACGACTACGCGCACCTGAACACCTCCGCCGACGGGAAGAACGTCCGCTCGGTCTTCCGGGACGACTCCCTGGCCCGGTTCCTGATCCACGCGTACGAGCAGTTCACCACGGACGCGGACCTGGAAGCCGACTTCCGGCTCAACGCCCGGGTGACGACCGTGCTCGCGGAGGCCAAGGAACTGGCCAGGATCGCCCGTCTCGAGGAGGCCCTCCAGGAAGAGGCACTGCCCCATGCTTCCTGACCTGCGGACCTTCGCGCGGCGCGCCCCGAGGGGCGAGGCCGCCCCCGGAATCCTCTACGCGGGGATCGGCGACGAAGCCGGGCGCACGCTGGAGCAGCAGGTCCGCGCGGTCTCCGGACTGGGCTGGCAGCTGATCGAGATGCGCAGCGTGGGCGGGGTCGCGATCGCGGACCTGGACGACGCGGCCTTCGGCGCCTGCCTGCGGGCGCTGGAGGAGGCGGGGCTGGGCACCGCCTGCGTGGACTCGCGGATCGCGGACTGGTCGCGGCCCATCAGCCAGGGCGTCGAGCAGGACCTGGCCGAGCTGAACCGGCTCGTCGACCGGTGCGCCGCCCTCGGCACCCGCTACGTGCGGGTCATGTCCTACCCCAACGACGGGTGGGACGAGGCCGACTGGGGCCGCGAGGTGATCCGCCGGATGCGGCTGCTGGCCGCCCGGGCGGACGCCTCGGGCCTGGTCCTCCTGCACGAGAACTGTGCGGGCTGGGCCGGGCGCAGCGCGGATCGGATGCTGCGGCTGCTCGAGGAGGTGGACAGTCCCGCGCTGCGGCTGCTGTTCGACACCGGCAACGGGGCGGCGTACGAGTACGAGGCCTACGCGGTCCTGGAGCGGCTGATGAGCCAGTGCCCCGAGGCGGTCGCCCACGTCCACGTGAAGGACGCGGTCGGCAGCGGGGCGCGGGCGGCGTACACGCTGCCCGGCATCGGCGAGAGCCAGGTGGCCCGGTGTCTGCGGCTGCTGCTGGACAACGGGTACACCGGCGCCTGGTCGATCGAACCGCACCTGGCGCTGCGGCCGCACGAGAGCCGCACCGAACTGGGCGAGGACGGCCCGGACCTGTTCGTGGAGTACGGGCGCCACCTGGAACACCTGGTCGCCACCGAGGTCGTGGCCGCGGCCACCGACGACAACGAGACGAGAGAGGAGTACGCACGTGCCGGCATCCACCACTGAGCTGCTGCGGACGGCGCCGCTCACCGCCGGGGACGACGAGCTGCTGCTGCGGCTGCTGTCCCTGCCGACCGCCGGTCCGCTGGAGACCGGGGCGGGCGGCGAGGTCCGGCTGTGGGAGGCGCAGCGGGCCTACGCCGAGGCGGCGCGGGAGCTGGGCTTCACCGTCGAGTGGCACGGCACCGCCGACGCGGACGAGCTGGCCGACGAGCAGGTCCCGGCGGTGGTGCGGTGGGCGGTGCGGGACGACGAGGAGTTCCTCGCCTCGCAGCCCAGCCTGGTGCTGCGGCTCGGGCCGAAGCTGCCGCACTCGCGGACGGTGATGTTCAACATCCACGTGGACACGGTCGCCGGGGTGCAGCCGGTGTCGCTGGACGGCGACCGCTTCCACGGCCGGGGCGCCATCGACGCCAAGGGTCCCGCGGTCGCCCTGCTGGCGGGAATCCGGGCGGCGGTGGACGCCGAGCCGGCCATCGGCCGCGAGACCGGTGTGCTGATCCAGCTGGTCTCCGGCGAAGAGGGCGGCGCCATGGGGGTCTACGGCACCCGGCCGCTGATCGAGCGCGGGTTCACGGGCCGGCTGAACATCTTCTGCGAGCCGACGGGCCGGCGGCTGCTGACCCGCTCCACGGCCGCGATGACGGCCCGGGTGCGGGTGGCGGGCGACGACTCCATCGACGACGCCCCGGCCGCCGGACACAACGCGACGGTCCTGCTGGGGCACGTCGCCGGACACCTGGCGGACGCCCTGCCGCGGTACGCGAACAGCGGCCAGGTGTGCGTGGCCGGCCTGCAGACGGGACCGCTGCACAACAAGGTCTACGGGACGGGGCAGTTGCTGCTGAACCTGTCCTACGGCTCCGGCGCCGACGGGGTGGCGCTGGAGGAGGCCACCCGCCGGGAGCTGCGCCTGGCACTGGCCGGCTTCCGCCACCGCTTCGCCGGCAGCGAGCTGATCGGCCGGACCGCCGCCGACGCGGAGGAGATCACCACCCTGGACTGGCTCAAGCGGGGCCTGCCCGCCCTGGACGGTTCCGACGCGTGGGCGGAGCGGCTGCTGACCGAGGGGGCCGGACTGGAGCGCTGGCCGGCCGACGAGCCCGCCTTCACCTGCGACGCGATCTGGGCCGACGGGCTGCCCGACAGCTTCACGGCCGTGTTCGGGCCCGGTGACCTGCAGTGCAACAACGCCCACGCCGAGGGCGAGTTCGCCGACCGGGAGGAACTCGAACTGTTCGCCGGGGACATCGCCCGGCTGCTGATCGCCTTCGCCACCACCGATCCGACGCCGACGACCCGATGAGCAACCAGAGCGACCAGAGGAACCCGAGGACTCACTCATGACCACCGCCACATCCACCGCCGAGCGGTCCCGCACCGTGCGGCTCGACTACAGCGAGCTCGTCGGCTTCACCGCCGAGGTGTTCACCCGCCGGGGCCTGGCCGCCGACCGGGCGCTGGCCGCCGCCGAGGCGCTGGTGTACGGCGACCTGACCGGGGTCAGCTCCCACGGCCTGGCCAACCTGACCCGGCAGTACCTGCCCCTGTTCGACGAGGGGCGCGCCGACCCGAAGGCCGATCTGGAGATCGTCGCCGACCGCGGCGCGGCCGTCCTCGTGGACTCGCACCGGGCCCTGGGCCTGTGGTCGGCGGGCGCCGCGATGGACCTGGCCGCCGAGCGGGCGCAGGCCCACGGGATCGGCCTCGTCTCCCTGTACAACGGAACGCACTTCGGGTGCGCCGGATACTTCACGGGCAAGCTGGCCCGGCGCAACCAGATCGGGCTGCTGGCCGGCAACTGCGGCGGGCAGCGCATCATCCGCCCGCCGGGCGGCGCCGCCGCGATGCTCGGCACCAACCCGTTCAGCCTGGCCGTACCGGCCGGTGAACACCCCCCGTACGTCCTGGACATGAGCACCACCGTGGTGCCCACGGGCCGGGTACGGGCCGCCGAGCGGGCCGGGAAGCGGATCCCCGAGGGCTGGCTCGCCGACGACGCGGGCACCCCGGTGACCGACCCCGGGGCCTTCGACCGCGGCGAGGCGCACCTGCAGTGGCTGGGTGGCCGCCCCGAGACCGGCTCGTACAAGGGGTACGGGCTGAGCCTGCTCGTGGAGACGCTGGCCGCGCTGCTGCCCGGCGCGAACCTCGGTCCGACCGGGGAGCTCGGCGGGGCCCGCCCCAACGGCCGCGACGACAACATCGGCTTCCTCGCGCTGGCGATCGCACCGGGCACGCTGCGCCCCGAGGGCGATTTCCTGGCCCAGGCCGACGACCTGTTCGCCTCCCTGCTGGGGGCCCCCGCGATCGACCCCGCCCGGCCGGTGAGCTACCCCGGCTGGCCCGAGGACCGGCACGCGCAGGAGGCCCGTGAGAACGGCGTACCGCTGGCAGCCGCCCTCCACGGCGAGCTGCTGGAAGTCGCCGAGCAGTACTCCCTCGTCCCGCCCGCTCCCCTTGGAGGAGAACGATGAGCAAGATCCGTATCGGCATCGTGGGGCTGGGAGTGATCTCCCGCTTCTACCTGGAGGCGCTGGAGCACCTCCCGGGCCTGGAACTGGCCGCCGTGTGCGACCTCAACGAAGAGGTGCTGGCCCCCTTCGAGGGGAAGATCCCCACCTACCGCGACCACCGCGAGCTGCTGGCCGGCACGGAACTCGACGCGGTCGTCGTCAACGTCCCCAACGACGTGCACTTCGCGGTCGTGCAGGACGCGCTGAGCGCCGGACGCGCGGTCTGCGTCGAGAAGCCCCTCGCGATCACCGTGGAGGAGGGCCGCACCCTGCGGGCCCTGGCCTCCGTCCACAAGGTGGCGCTGTTCACCGCGTACCACCGCCGCTACAACACCAACGTCCTGGAGCTGCTGGCCGGCCTGCCGGCCGACGTCCCCGTCGAGAAGGTGACGGTGCGCTACTGGGAGAAGATCGAGGAGCACGTCGGCCGCGACCAGTGGTACCTGAACCCGGAGCGGTGCGGCGGCGGCGCGGTCGCCGACAACGGCCCCAACGCCATCGACGTGGTGCACCTGTTCCTCGGTGACGTCTCGCTGGCCGGAGCCGACGTCACCCGTGACGCCAACGGCGTGGACCAGCAGGCCGTGATCCGGCTGATCACCGCCGCCGGCGCCGAGGCCGTCGTGGACCTGGACTGGGACTACGGCCACGGGGAGCTCAAGGACGTCGAGGTCGTGCTCGCCGACGGCCGCCGGTTCTCCGCCGACATGCTGAGCGGCTACCCCGGCTTCAAGAGCTCGCTGGGCCACGAGTACGTCGGGGTCCTGGAGGAGTTCACCGAGGTGCTGCGCGGCGAGCGCACCACCTGGCCGGACGGACTGGCCACGCTCGAACTCGTCCACGAGGTCTACCGCGCCGAACGCACGGCCGCCGTCCACTGATCCCGGCCTCGGGTACCGGCCTTCCCGTACGCATCGATCCAGCACAGCACCAAGGGAGTTGAACTGTCATGGCACACCCGGAGAACGGTCGTAAGAAGAGCGTCAGCGGCATCGTCGTCAAGGTGCTCAAGCACCGCCGTGACGACCGCGGCATGGTCCTGGAGCCGTACACCAGCCGATGCGTGCGGGAAGGCGAGATCCACGAGCTGGTCACCACGGACCAGGTCACCACCCAGCCGGGCGGCACCATCGACCGGGTGGCCTTCCTCGGCTTCGTCGAGCTCACCAACGGCGGTGTCCTCGACCGCGGCGACGAGGTCTGGTCCGGCGACCAGCGCGTCGGCACCGTCCTCGGCTACGACGCCTGCCACTTCCCCAACCACTACAACGTCCTGATCGCCACCGACACCCCGAAGACCGGCCCCGAGATCGGCCTGGAGCCGTCCACGGAGATCCGCTTCGTGCCGGCCGAGGGCCACCGGGACCGCGCCGAGGGCATGGGCCGGCTGCTGCGGGCCGTGCGCACCCCGGAAGACCTGCGCTCGATGGACCACGGGCAGCTGAACCAGCTGGCGGCGGAGATCCGCGAGACGCTGGTGGAGAAGGTCTCCAAGACCGGCGGCCACCTCGGCCCCAACCTCGGTGTCGTCGAGCTGACGATCGCCCTGCACCGGGTGTTCCGCTCCCCGCACGACTCGATCGTCTGGGACACCGGCCACCAGACCTACGTGCACAAGATGCTGACGGGCCGCGCCGACCAGTTCGACGGGCTGCGCCAGGCCGGCGGCCTCTCCGGCTACCCCTCGCGCTCCGAGTCGGTGCACGACCTGGTGGAGAACTCCCACGCCACCACCGCCCTGTCCTACGCCGACGGCCTGGCCAAGGCGTACAAGCTCAAGGGCCAGAAGGACCGGTTCGCGGTCGCGGTCATCGGCGACGGCGCCATGACCGGCGGCATGTGCTGGGAGGCCATCAACAACATCGCGGCCGACAAGGACCTTCCGGTCGTCATCGTCGTCAACGACAACGGCCGGTCCTACGCGCCGACCATCGGCGGCCTGGCGGAGCAGCTGACCAAGCTGCGCACCTCGCACAAGTACGGCCAGGTCCTGGAGTGGGGCAAGCTCGTCGCCAAGGCCCCGGTCGTGGGCAGCGGTCTGTACGACGTCCTGCACGGCGCGAAGAAGGGCATCAAGGACACCGTCGCCCCGCAGAACCTCTTCGACGGGCTCGGCCTGAAGTACATCGGCCCGGTCGACGGCCACGACACGGTGGCGCTGGAGAAGGCCCTGACCCGGGCCCGGCACTTCGGCGGCCCGGTGCTCGTCCACGTCATCACCACCAAGGGCAACGGCTACGCCCCGGCCGAGAACCACGAGCTGGACCGCTTCCACGCCACGGCCGCCTTCGACATCAGCACCGGCCGGGCGAAGGCCCCCGCCACCCCGGCCCCGCGCAGCTGGACCTCGGTGTTCAGCGAGGAGATCGTCAAGGCCGGACACCGCCGCGAGGACCTGGTGGCGATCACGGCGGCGATGCTGGAGCCGACCGGGCTGCGGGACTTCTCGCTGGCCTTCCCGGAGCGCACCTTCGACGTCGGCATCGCCGAGCAGCACGCGGTGACCTCGGCGGCGGGCCTCGCCATGGGCGGCATGCACCCGGTGGTGGCGATGTACGCGACCTTCATGAACCGTGCCTTCGACCAGGCGCTGATGGACGTGGCCCTGCACAAGCAGCCGGTCACCTTCGTCCTGGACCGGGCCGGTGTCACGGGCGACGACGGCGCCAGCCACAACGGCATGTGGGACATGTCGATCCTCAACCTGGTGCCGGGGATGCGGATCGCCGCCCCCCGCGACGGCCGCCGGCTGGGCGAGCTGTTCCAGGAGGCCATCGAGGTCAGCGACGGGCCGACCGCGGTGCGCTTCCCCAAGGGCCCGGTGCAGTCCGACATCGACACCGTCGACAAGGTGGGCGGCATAGACGTCCTGCACCGCGGCGAGAGCGAGGACGTCCTCCTCGTCGCCGTCGGCAGCATGGCGCAGACCTGCCTGGACGCGGCCTCGCTGCTGGAGGCGGACGGGATCGGCTGCACCGTGGTCGACCCCCGCTGGATCAAGCCCGTCGACCCGGCCCTGATCCCGCTGGCCGCCCGGCACCGCCTGGTGGCGACCGTCGAGGACAACGGCCTGACCGGCGGCGCCGGTTCGGCGGTGGCGATGGCCCTGCGCGCCGCGGGCGTGGACACCCCCACCCGCGAGTTCGGCATCGCCCAGGAGTTCCTCGACCACGCCAAGCGCGCCGACATCCTCAAGGCCCTCGGCCTGACCCCGGGGGACATCGCCCTCAAGCTCTCCGGAGCCCTGCAGCGGCAGGACGCCGCCGCGGCCGCCGCCGTGCGGCCGGCCGGGCAGCTGGTCTGACCGGCGCATCCGCAAGGCCCGCAAGGCCCGCAGTACCCGCTCGTGCTCGCTCATACCGCCCGCAGCGCCCGTACCCGCCCGTCCGAAGTTTCCCGAAGGGATCCACCGTCATGACCGTTCTGCTCGGCTCGCCCACCCTGCCGCCCAAGTCCGTCGCCCCGCGCCGCCACACCCGCCAGATCATGGTCGGCAACGTCCCCGTCGGAGGTGGCGCCCCCGTCTCGGTGCAGTCCATGACCACGACGCTCACCTCGGACGTGAACGCCACGCTCCAGCAGATCGCTCAGCTCACCACGGCCGGCTGCCAGATGGTCCGCGTCGCGGTTCCCTCGCAGGACGACGCCGACGCCCTGCCGGAGATCGCCCGCAAGTCGAAGATCCCGGTCATCGCCGACATCCACTTCCAGCCCAAGTACGTCTTCGCCGCCATCGACGCCGGCTGCGCGGCGGTCCGCGTCAACCCAGGCAACATCATCCAGTTCGACGACAAGGTCAAGGAGATCGCCCGGGCCGCCTCCGGCGCCGGTGTCCCGATCCGGATCGGCGTCAACGCCGGCTCCCTCGACAAGCGGCTGCTGAAGAAGTACGGCAAGGCCACGCCCGAGGCGCTCGTCGAGTCGGCCCTGTGGGAGTGCTCGCTGTTCGAGGAGCACGGCTTCCAGGACATCAAGATCTCCGTCAAGCACAACGACCCGGTCGTCATGATCGAGGCGTACCGGCAGCTGGCCGCCCAGTGCGACTACCCGCTGCACCTCGGCGTCACCGAGGCCGGCCCCGCCTTCCAGGGCACCATCAAGTCGGCGGTCGCCTTCGGCGCGCTGCTCGGCGAGGGCATCGGCGACACGATCCGCGTCTCGCTCTCCACTCCCCCGGTGGAGGAGATCAAGGTCGGCCTGCAGATCCTCGAGGCCCTGAACCTGAAGAAGCGCGGCCTGGAGATCGTCTCCTGCCCCGGCTGCGGCCGCGCCCAGGTCGACGTGTGGAAGCTGGCCGACCAGGTCACGGCCGGTCTCGAGGGCCTGGACGCTCCGCTGCGCGTCGCGGTCATGGGCTGCGTCGTCAACGGTCCGGGCGAGGCCCGCGAGGCCGACCTCGGCGTCGCCTCCGGCAACGGCAAGGGCCAGATCTTCGTGAAGGGCGAGGTCATCAAGACCGTCCCCGAGTCGAAGATCGTGGAGACCCTCATCGAGGAGGCGCTCAAGCTGGTCGAGGCGATGCCGGCGGAGGAGCGGTCCTCCCGGGCCGGCGACGCGCCCAGCGTGAAGGTCCTGTGACCGAAGGGTCCCGCGGCGCCGCGCCGCCGCCCGGCCGCCTCCCCTCGGTGTGCCGAGGCCACCCCGCCCCCTCCACCCGTGCCCCACCAGACAGCGGCCCCGTCCTTCGCGGTGAAGGACGGGGCCGCTGTACGCCGGGCCGGGCGGGACTGCCGGTCCGCGGCGCCGTCAGTCCGCGGACGGGGCCGCGGCCAGGGCCGCGCGGCGGGTGAGCATCGCGCGCAGCCGGCGGCGGTCCGGGGCGCCGGACCCCGCGCGGGGCAGCGCGCCGACCAGCTCCAGCCGGGCCGGCAGGTGGGCCTCGGCGGTGCCCAGGCCCAGCAGGTGCTCGCAGAGCTCCGGCAGGCTCGGCGGGTCCCCGGCCGGGACCACCACGGCACAGGCCAGCTCCCCGTGCAGGGGGTCCACGTAGGCCAGTACGGCGGCCTCCTCGATCCGGGGATGGGCCGCCAATCGCTGCTCGACCTCGGTTACGGGCATCAGGAAGACCCCGCCGACCTCCTCCGGAGCCGCCGCGTCCGAGACCTCGGGGGCGCCCCCCGCCGCCTCCCCGCCGTGCTCCCAGGTCGGCCGCAGACCGCCGGTCCCGCGCTGCCACCGGGCCAGCCGGGACGCCGGCCCGGGCCGCCCGGACTCCTGCCCGGGGGCCGGCTCCGCGCCCGCCGTCAGCGGCACCCGCCAGGTCTCGCGCAGCTCCAGGACCAGCCCGGCCGGGGTGCCGGCCGCGTCGGAGGACAGCGCCCGGCGCAGGGTGCTCAGGTCCCGGGGCTTCTCCGCCTGCGCGGCCAGCAGTTCCGACCACTGCGCGGGGGTGGCGAAGGCCAGTCCGGCCCCGGTGCGGCTCAGCAGGTCCAGCGCGGTCTCCGGGTCCCACACGTCCTGCAGTACGGCGGTGCCGCCGCGCGAGAGCGGGCCGAGTACCGCGTGCAGCAGCGAGGGCAGCACGGCCAGCGGCAGCGCCGAGAAGCTCGCCTCGCCGGGGTGCGGGGCGCCCGCGGCCTCGAGACCGGCGTGCAGGGTGTTGGGCGTGTGCATGTCCATCGTGTGGGTTTCGCGCAGGCCCACCGAGTTGACGTTCAGGCAGATCCGGTCGGCGAGGTCCGCGGGCATCGGCAGCCAGCCGGTGCGCTGGTAGCGCTCGTGGGGGGTGCGTACGAAGTGCCGGGTGAAGTCGAGGGCCCCGGTGGACTCGGCGTCGCCGAGCACGACGCGGTGGCGCAGCCAGGGCAGCGCGGGCGCGAGGTCGGCGAGGGTCTCGGCGGGCGCGGCCCCCTCCCACAGGTCGGGCACCACGCACAGCCGGGGCTGGGCCGCGGTCAGTACGGCTTCCAGGTCCTGCGCGCCGTAGCCGGGCATCACCGGCACCGCGACGGCCCCGGTGCGCAGACAGGCCAGGAACAGGGCGCAGCTCTCCCACCAGTTGGGCAGCTGGAAGGCCACGGGGTCGCCCGGGCGGATGCCGAGGGCGGCCAGCGCGTGCGCGAACCGGTCGACGAGCGCCACGAGCTGCCCGTACGAGATCCGGGCGATCCGGGTGCCGGCGGGCTGGTGGGCCCGGTGCGCGGTGATCGCGGTGCGGTGGGGGTGGGCGGCGCCCGCCCGGTACAGGTCGTGCAGGACGGTGGAGCGCCGCCACCGGCCCTGCCGGACGAACTCCTCGGTGAGGCCGGCCGGCGGCCGGACCGCGGCGAGGAGGTCGGCGAGCGGGACCCCGCCGTCGGCGGGTTCCGGCGCGGTGCGGGCTTCGGGCTGCCGCGGTGCGGCCATCAGTTCCTCCTGCCGACGGCCCAGGCCACCTGTACGCGCGAGTTGCAGCCCAGTTTGCGCATGACGTGCCGGACGTGGTTGACGACGGTCCATTCGGCGATGTTCAACTGGCCCGCGATCTGCCGGTTGGTGAGGCCCTCGGCGACCAGCAGGGCCACCTGGAGCTGGCGCGGCGTGAGCACGGCCGCCTCGCTGCGGTCCTCGGCGCGGCCGGGCCCGACGGCGGCCAGGGCCTCGCCCGCCATGGCCTCGGGACGCAGCCGCAGGCCTTCGACCCAGGCGGTGGCGAACACGGTCCAGCCGAGCTGGCGGCGCAGCCCGGTGACGGCCTCCTGGACCCGGTTCCAGTGTTCGTCGGGGACCTTGGTCCCGGTACGCCGGCGCAGCGATTCGGCGGCGGCGAAGAGCCGGGTGGCCCGCTGGGGCTGACCGGCGGCGCTCTGGATGAGCAGGGCGAACTCCTCCAGGGCGGCGGGCAGTTCGGTGCGCTCGTCGATGGAGTCGAACAGCCGCAGGCTTTCGCGCAGCGCGCTCTGCGCGGTCTCCTCGTCGTTCTCGCGCAGCGCGGCCCGGGCGCTGACGAGCAGGGTGCGGGCCAGGTCGCGGACCTCGCCGTTCTGGCGGTGGATGCGTACGGCCCGGTCCAGGAGTGCCCGTACCTCCTCGGCGGGTCCGGCGGCGAGCGCTTCGGCGAGGGCGGTGGCGGCCTCGGCGGAGCCGGCGGTGTCGCCCTGCGCCTCCAGCGTGGCGCGGGCGGCGGAGAGCAGGGACTGGCCCACGGCCCGGTCCCCGCAGTGGAAGTACGCCAGTCCCATGCGGGCGGAGGCGCGGGCGCCCTGCCGGGGGTCGCGCAGCTGCTTGTAGAGGGCGACGGCGCGGCGGTGCCGGTGCGAGGCGCCGTCGTGGTCGCCGAGGGCGGCGGCGAGGCAGCCGGCCCCGTCGTGGAGCCGGGCGCGCAACCGCAGCAGCTCCTCGTCCTGGGGGACGCCCTGGCCGTTCGGGCCGCCGTGGGCGCCGTTGGCGCCGGGCGCGCCCTGCGCGTTCTGCTCCTCGTGGAGGGCCTGGGCGGTGGTGTCGAACCAGCGCAGCCCCTCCTTGAGTTCGCCCCGCACCAGCCAGGGGCGCAGGCTGGCGGCGACGAGCGCCGCCCGGCCCCGCAGGTCGCCCTCCTCCTGGAGGTGCGCGAGGGCGGCCAGTACGTTGCCGTGCTCGACGGCGGCGGCGCGCAGCCAGCGGCGCTGCTCGGACCCGTTGAAGCGGGCGTCGAGGGTGTGCAGGAGCCCCTGGTAGTGGCGGGCGTGGGCCCGGCGCGCGGAGCGTTCCCCGTCGGAGTCCGCGAGGAGCGCGAGCCCGTACGTACGGATCGTGCGGGACATCGTCAGCCGGCTGTCGGCGCGCGGCTGCTCGGTCAGGGAGAGCAGGTTGCGGTCGAGGAGCGCCTCGATGGCCTCGGCGCTCTCGCCCGGTGCCAGCGGGGTGACCTTCTCGGCGGTGGCGAGGGTGGCGCCTCCCTCGAAGACGGCCAGGTGCCCGAGCAGGGTGCGCTGCCGGTCGCTCAGGCCCCGGCAGCTCCACTCGGCCATGGCCAGTACGGAGCGCTGGCGCGCGGGCGCGTCCACGGGCCCGGACAGGTGGCTGTCGCCGCCCCGGACCAGCCAGGCGTGCAGTTCGCGCAGCGGGAACAGGCGCAGCCGCCAGGCGGCCAGCTCCATGACCAGCGGCACTCCTTCGAGGAGGTTGCAGATCGCCACGACCGCCTCGACGTTCTCCGCGGTGAGCGTGAACTCGGGGTTCACCTCGTGGGCGCGCCGGGTGAAGAGCTGGACGGCCGGGTTGTCCTGGACGTCGGCGACCTCGGGCTCCGCGAGCGGTCCGGGCGGCGGCAGCGGCGCCACCGGGACCACGCGCTCCCCGTAGATGCGCAGGGCCTGCTGTCCGGTGGCCAGTACGGTCAACGCGGCGTGCCGGGCGAGGTGTTCGGCGACGGCGGGCGCGAGGACGCCGGTCAGGTGCTCGATCCCGTCGAGGATCAGCAGGAACCGCGCGGGGCCGCCCGCGCCGTCGGCGTCCGCGAAGTCCGCGAAGTCCGCGAAGTCCGCGGCGTTCGCCGCGTCCGCCGCGGCGGCGTCCGCGAGGCCCGCCGCGACCGCGCCGGCGACCGCTTCCACGGCCGCCTCCGGCGAGGCGCAGGCGGGCAGGTCCACCGAGCGGATGCCGCCCGGGAACCCGTCGGCGAGAGCGCGCGCCGCCTCGGCGGCCAGCCTGCTCTTGCCGACCCCGGCGGGGCCGGTGAGCGTGGCGAGCCGGACGGTCGGGTCCTGGAGCCTTCCTTGAACACCCATCAGATCGAGTTCCCTGCCCACCAGTTCGGCGGACAGCTGAGGCGTCCCGAGATCGATCGACATTTTCCCCCCATGTCCTTGATTCCCGGTGGCTTGCTTCCGTCACCGCGCGGGGGACCAAAGGAGTCCCACGGTGCGGCTCCGGAAGTTAGTCAGCGGGGCTTAAGGGGCTCTGAAGGCAGGAAGGTGCCGAGCCCGCCTTTAGCCCGTCACAAGGCCCGCTGGTTCGAATGCGGGGCGAGCTGGACAGCTCGCGCCGGCAACGACACCAGGACCGTTTCCGCCACCCCGAGGAGCCACCCGTGACGTACGTCATCGCTCAGCCCTGCGTCGACGTGAAGGACAAGGCCTGCATCGACGAATGCCCCGTGGACTGCATCTACGAGGGCCCGCGCATGATGTACGTCCAGCCCGACGAATGCGTCGACTGCGGGGCCTGTGAACCGGTCTGTCCCGTGGAGGCCATCTTCTTCGAGGACGACCTCCCGGAGGAGTGGGCCGGGTTCGGCCCCGCGAACATCGAGATCTTCGAGACCGTCGGCTCCCCCGGCGGCGCCGCCCACGCGGACCCGCTGCCGGCGGACCACCCCCTCGTGGCCGCCCTCCCCGTGAGCGGCGCCCATGTCTGAGCCCCTGGCGGCCGCCGCGCCGCTCGCCGACCCGCGCGTGGCCCAGCCGGTCACCTCCAGCCCCCGCAGCGTGGTCGTCCTCGGCTCGACCGGCTCCATCGGCACGCAGGCGGTCGACGTGATCCGCCGCTCGCCCGGCCGGTTCCGCGTGCTCGGGCTCGCCGCGGGCGGCGGACGCCTGGACCTGCTCGCCGAGCAGGCGCTCCTCCTCGACGTGGAGTACGTGGCGGTGTCGGACGCCGACGCGCTGCCGGCCCTGCGCGAGCTGCTGGCCGTACGGGCCGGCGGCCGGGCGCTGCCGAAGCTGCTGGGCGGGCCCGACGCGGCCACCGAACTGGCGGCCCTGGAGTGCGACGTGGTGCTCAACGGCATCACCGGCTCCATCGGCCTGGCCCCGACCCTGGCGGCCCTGGAGTCCGGGACGGTGCTCGCGCTGGCGAACAAGGAGTCCCTGGTCGCGGGCGGTCCCCTGGTGAAGCGGCTGGCGCGGCCGGGACAGATCGTGCCCGTCGACTCCGAGCACTCGGCGCTGTACCAGTGCCTGACCGGCGGCCGCGACACGGAGGTGCGCCGGCTGGTGCTCACCGCCAGCGGCGGGCCGTTCCGCGGCCGCAACCGCGCCGACCTGGAGAACGTGACCCCGCAGCAGGCGCTGGCCCACCCGACCTGGGACATGGGCCCGATGGTGTCGGTGAACTCGGCGACCCTGATGAACAAGGGCCTGGAGGTCATCGAGGCCCACCTGCTCTTCGACGTCCCCTTCGACCGCATCGACGTGGTGGTCCACCCGCAGTCGGTGGTGCACTCCATGGTCGAGTTCACGGACGGCTCCACGCTGGCCCAGGTCAGCCCGCCGGACATGCGCATCCCGATCGCCCTGGGGCTCGGCTGGCCGGACCGGGTGCCGGACGCCGCCCCCGGCTGCGACTGGACCGCGGCGACGGCCTGGACCTTCTTCCCGCTGGACCACGAGGCCTTCCCCGCCGTCGGCCTCGCGCAGTACGCGGGCCGCGCGGGCGGTGTGGCGCCCGCCGTGTTCAACGCCGCCAACGAGGAGTGCGTGGGTGCCTTCCTCGCGGGCCGGCTGCCGTTCACGGGCATCGTCTCCACCGTGCAGCGCGTGGTGGACGAGCAGTTGGAGGACGCTCCGAGCGCCGCCGCGCTCACGCTGTCCGACGTGCTCGACGCCGAGAAGCGGGCCCGCGTGCGTGCGCGGGAACTGTCCGGCTGAGCCGCCTCGGAGCAAGCAGGAAAAGATCCCGTCCGGTCACCACGACCGGACGGGATCTTTCGTTCCCCGCGCCGGTCAGCCGGTCGCGTCGAGCGCCGCGGCGTCGGGGTGCGGGCCCGCGGAACGGGTGGCGGCGCCCGCCTGCTGGGCGCGCAGGATCCGCTGCGTGACGTGGACCCGTGAGCTGCAGTCGAGCTTGCGCATGACCTTGCGCAGGGTGTTGACCGCGGTCCACTCGGCGATGCCGAGCCGGCGCGCCACCTCCCGGTTGGTCAGCCCCTCGGCGACGAGCGCCGCCACCTCCTGCTCGCGCACGGTCAGGAGCTCGGTGCCCGCCGTGCGCGGCAGCGCCCGGGGCGGCCTGCGTACGGGTTCCACGGCCCGGCCGACCGCCTCGTCGAGGCCGAGCCTGCGCGCGGCGCGGCAGGCCTTCTCGTACGCGGTGTCCCCGAGCCGGGTCCGGGCCTCGGCCCGCAGGTCACGGGCGTGGGGCTCCGCGGGCAGGACGAGCCCGCCCACCCGGTCCCGTACGGCGCCGGCCGCGGCGGTCAGCAGGGCCGCGGCCTCCCACACCTGGCCGGTCCCGCCCTGGCCGCGGACGCGGGCCCGGGCCATGACGAGGAGGGCCGCCCCGGTGCCGGGCAGGTCGCCCAGGCCGTGCAGTGCCAGCAGGGCTTCGCGGGCCGGGCCGAGGGCCTCGGCGGCGTCCGGGCCCTGGGTGAGGAGGCGGGCCCTGACCAGCGCGGCCAGTGCGGACAGCCGGGTGTCGCCGGCCTCCGCTCCGGCGCGGGCCGCCTCCTCGGCGAGGAGCAGCCCCTGGGCGCGCTGGCCCAGCGCGCCGAGCACGTCGGCGAGGAACACGGCCGCGCGGGCCCGGCCGGGGCCGTCGCCGAGGCTCTCGTACCCGTCGCGGGCGGTCTCCAGGAGGGCCCGCGCGGAGGCGGGATCGCCCTGCTCGTGCAGGACGCGGGCGAGGGTGAGGCGGATGCCGGCCGCGCCGCGGCGGTCCTCGCCCGCGGGGTACGCGCTCAGGGCCTTCTCGGCGCAGTCCCGGGCGGCCTCCAGGGATCCGCAGGCCAGGTGGGCGGCGGCGAGGGCGGCGAGGGCGGCCGGCTCCGCGACGCCCCCGGAGTGCGACCGGGCGGCGGTCAGCCGGGCCACGGCGGCCCGGCCCTCGCCCCGGTGCACCCAGTAGGGCACGGCGGCCGTGGCCAGGCGGGCGGCGGCGCGGCCGTCCCCGGTCCGTACGAGGCTGTCCAGGGCGGTGAGGACGTCCTCGTGCCCGTGGCCCAGGCGGTCCAGCGCGGCGCGCTGTCCGGGTCCGTCGAGTTCTCCGAGCAGGTGGTGGGCCTGCTCGGTGAAGTACGCGGTGTGCGCGGCCTCCACCTCCGTCCAGGACCGGCGGCGCTCCAGCAGGGTCCGCGCGAACTGCCGGTGCAGGGAGGGCATCCGGAAGCGCATCTCCCCGTCGGGCTGCTCCTCGCACAGCAGCAGGCTGTGTTCGACGAGCTCGGCGAGCGCCGTGTGGACGTCGGGCAGCGGGAGGGCGAGGACCCCGCGGACGCCTTCGGCGTCGAAGGTGTCGGTGAACACGGCGAGCCTGGCCAGCAGGTCGCGGCGGTGCTCGGGCAGGGCCGACCAGCTGTGCGCGAGGGCGTCCGTCATGGACAGGTGGCGCGAGGTGGTGTCGGCGCGGGTGCCGTACAGGGCCTCCGGGGAGCGGCCGAGCTCCTCCAGGAGGGCGGCCGGGGAGATCACCTTGAGCCGGGAGGCGGCCAGTTCGACGGCGAGCGGCAGCCCGTCCAGGCGTACGCACAGTTCGGCGACGACGGCGCTGTTCTCGGCGGTCAGCCGGAAGCCGGGCCGGCTGGCGCGCAGGCAGGACAGCAGCAGCCGGACGGCGGGGACCCGGGCGAGCCGGTCGGGGTCGACGGTGTCGGCGGGCTCGGGCAGCCGCAGCGGGGCGAGCGGGACGGGGCGTTCCCCGTAGACGCCGAGCGGCCGGGGGGCGGCCGAGAGGATGCTCAGCCGGGCGCAGGCCTCGGCGAGGGCGGCCACCCGGCCGGCCAGGTCGTGCGGCGGGCGTGGGCCGAAGTCCAGGACGACCAGGGCCCGTTCGGTGTCCTCGGCGGCTCCGCTCATGGTGTCGTGCAGGCGGCGCAGGGCGGCGGTGGCCTCGGCGGGGGTGAGGGTGTCCAGGTCGAGGTAGTGGCCGGGGATCCCGGCCTGGGTGACGGCGTCGAAGACGGCGGCGGCCAGGCGGCTCTTGCCGACGCCGACGGACCCGGTGAGGGTGAGCATCCGGGTGTGCCCGGCGAGGACCGCGGAGGTCAGTTCGGCGAGTGCGGTGTCCCGGCCGACCAGGGGGGCGAGGGTGCGCAGTCCGCCGGGCGCGGCGGCCGGGCCCTCCCAGGCCGCGTCCGCGCGCCCGCCGGAGCCGCGGCCGTCGTCGCCGCCGTCACCCCCGTGGCCGTGGCCGCCGTACGTCGTGCCTTCCTCGCTGAGCACTTTCGGTCCCCCTCCGTCCGCATGTCTATGACATGTCCGGACGGCGAGCATCTCAACAGGCCCACTAAGGACGCCTAAAGCGTCGGCGGCCTGGGAGCCGGGCCGGACGGGCACGGTCAGGTTCCGTGTCCGGCCGGCCCGGTCCCGGTCAGGAGCGCGACAGCAGCCGCTCGGCGGCGAGTTCGCCCGCCAGTACGGCCGCTTCGCTGGAGGGCCGCTGGTACAGCCAGTCCCCGGCGTACTCGACCGCGCGCACCGGGCGGGCCAGGAACTCCCGCTGGAGCCGCACCGCTTCGGGGGTGGCCTCGGGGGCCGCGTGCGGGAAGCGGTGCACGAAGGCCTGGCGCAGGTGCGCGCCCAGCCCCGGCGCGTACTTCTCGGCGCGTCCGAGCAGGGCGGCCAGGACCTCCTCGTCCGGCAGGCCGATCAGCTCGCGGGTCGCGGCGGGGCTGGTCAGGATGGAGACCAGGCCGGATCCCTTCGGGGCCCGGTTGGCGGCCTTGGCGTGCTCGAAGGTGAGCCCGCTGATGCGCCCGTCCTCGACCTCGGGCACCAGCAGCGCGTACACGGACGGGGAGCCGCGGCGCTGCGGCGGGGTGAGCGGGCGGTCCACCAGGCAGGTGACGCGGATCATCGGCGTGTACGTGGACGCCTCGAGGTACGGCAGTTCCGCGGCGGGCGCGCCCGGGTGGATCCGGCGGGCGAGCGGGGCCGGTACGGCGAGCACGGCCTCGCGGGCGTTCAGGACGGAACCGTCGGCCAGCACCAGGCGGACCCCGGCGGCGGTCTCCTTGACCTCCTCGACCGGGTGCCCGGTGCGGACGTCGAGCTTCTCGGCGACCCTGCGGGCCAGCGCGTCCATGCCGCCCTCGTAGGTGCGCCAGCCGAGCAGGCCCCAGGTGGAGACCATGGTCGAGACGAGCGGGGCGGCCGTGGAGCGGGTCGCGTCCCAGCCCCAGCCGGTGGCTACCGCGGGCTGCAGGACGTAGTCGTAGACCTCGCGGTGACGGCCCTCGGCGAGCTGCTGGACGGTCTTGGTGCCCAGCGGGCTGCCGCCGGGGTCGCGGGTGTCGAACTGCTTGGCCTGGCGGACCAGGGAGCCGGCGAGTCCGGCCAGCCCGGAGCGTCCGCCGAGGGACAGGCCGCCGCCGGTGAGCGCGCCCACCCAGTGGCCGGTGCCGGCGTGGGCGCGGCCGCCGCGCCACACTCCGGCGAGGCTCTTGACCTTCAGTACGCCGCCGTCGCGGTCCAGGCCGGTCTCCTCGATCAGCCGCCAGGTCGCGTCGTAGCCGTGGACGGCGAGGGTCTCGGTGCCCTCCTCCACGATCCAGTCCCCCACGCGGCGGGCCTTCATCCGGCCGCCGACCGCGTCGGCGGCCTCCAGCACGACGGGATTGCGGCCGGCCGCGCGCAGCCGGTGGGCGGCGGTCAGTCCCGCGATGCCCCCTCCGACGACGGCGACGTCGATGTCCGTGCCGCCGCGGGTGCTGCCGCCGGCGGCCTCGGTCGGGTGTTGTCGCGCCATGTGCTCACTCCTCGGGAGTTGGGAAGGACCTCAGGTCCAGCGGCCGGTGCCGAACGTGGCGTCCTCGCCGAGGAGCCGTTCGCGCAGTTCGAGGCGGCGCACCTTGCCGGTGCTGGTGCGCGGGATGTCGTTCCAGTCGAGGCGGCGCGGCTCGGCCAGGGCCGGGAGGTCGGACGTGGCCTGCTTCCAGGCGACCTCGTCCCAGGCGCCGTCACGGGTGCACACCACGGGCAGCGGGAGCTGGCCGGGGACACCGATGATCACGGCTTCCTGCAGCTCGGGCAGCCGGTCGGCGAGGACGTCCTCCAGCTCGATGCAGCTCATGCCGGGGATCACGTCGACCTCGCGGTCCAGCAGGCTGAAGGCGCCGGTGCGGGAGACCACGGCCCAGTCGCCGGTGTTCCACCAGGCGCCCTGGGTCTTGGAGGCCCAGCGGTCGGCCTCGCCCAGGTAGCTGATGCAGCGGCCGTTGGTACGGGCGAGGACCACGCCGGGGGTGCCGGCCGGGACCTCTTCCATGGTGACCGGGTCGACCACCTTCATGCCGGTGAACCCGGGGATCGGGCGGCCGACGACACGGGTGGTGGGGTGCCGGGTGCCCTGCTCGTCGAGGGCTCGCTTGGTGAGCAGGCGGAAGGTCATGGGCCCGGTCTCGGACTGGCCCCAGCCCTGCAGCCAGGAGGGGAACGGCCGCTTGCTGGCGTGCAGGAAGCGGCGGATCGTCGGCGGGTGCATCGCGTCGAAGGTGCTCACGAACAGGCGGACTTCGGAGAAGACGTTGTCCGGACGCTCCAGCAGTTCCTCCCAGCCGATGTACGTGGCCGGCAGCGTCTCCAGGTAGGTGGGGCGGTACCGGCTGAACATCCGCTGGGCGGTGGCCGGTTCGGCGTCGGCGAGGATCAGCGCGCGCTTGGGCTCCAGGCGCAGCATGCCGGTGGACCAGGTGATCATGCGCATGTGGTTGAAGGCGACGGAGGTGGCCACCGTGTCGCGGCGCTTCATGCCGACGATCGGCCACGGGATGGACTCCGTACGGCCCAGGTGCCCCATGATCGTGTCGGCGGTGTGCACGACCAGCTTGGGCACGCCCGTGGTGCCGGAGGTGTGGGTGGCCACCATCGGCTCGTACGAGGCGGTCTCGACGGCCGGCGGGATGCGGTTGCCGCGCAGGTCATCCATGGTGAGCGCGCCGGGGAAGGGCCGGTCGATGGAGACGACGGTCTCGGCCAGCGTGATCAGGTCGGCGCCCGACTCCGAGGCGGTGCGCAGGATCTCCTCGGTGGTGACGAGCACCCGGGCGTCCGCCCGCTTGAGGACGGTCTGCAGGGTGTCGGCGGGCAGCCCGCCCGCGACCAGTACCGGCAGGGCGCCGATCCGGGCCGCCGCGCAGGCGAGGATCAGGTAGTCCCAGTGGCTCGGCTTGGCGATGGCGACCCGGTCGCCGGCCCGCGCACCGGCCGCGTGGATCCACGCGGACGCCTCTTCGACGAGTCCGGCGAGGTCCTGGACGCCGAGGTCGGTGCCCAGGTCCGGCGCGAAGTCGAACGGCCGGCTGAGGTGGATCCTCGTCTTGTGTCCCCGCGACGCGTAGTGCGCGAAGAGTGTTCCCAGGCCGGTCGGCCCGCCCTTGCCGCTCATGTCTCTCCCCTGTTGTCCGTCCGCTCGTGCGCGGTACGTGGCTGTGTACGGCGTCGATGCCGTGTGTCAGAGCGTGAAGTGGATGAAGTTGACCAGCACCAGGCCGGCGACTCCGGTCCGGAACGCCTTCACCCCGCGCATCCGGGCCAGCAGCGCGTCCTTGCCGCGCAGGAAGTCGGAGTACTGGCGCACCCGCAGTACGGCCAGCGGCAGCATGGCCGCCACGGACCACCAGGGGGCCCAGCCGAGCAGGGCCGCGCCGCCGCAGACCAGCAGCAGGTCGGCGCCGCTGAGGGCCCCGATGAACCGCCGGTTGCCGGCCTCGGAGGTGCGGACGGCGACGGTGCTGCGGCCGACGGCCCGGTCCCCTTCGATGTCCTTGGTGTTGGAGTACGCGGAGACGAGCATCTGCCAGAGCCCGAAGAGGCCGGCCTCGACGAGGACCAGGGCGGGCAGGTGGCCGGCGGTGAACCCGTACTGGGCGATCACCAGGGCCATCGGGCAGCCGGCGATGAGGATCTCGCCGAGTCCGCGGTAGCTGAACTTCAGTCCCCACGAGTACTGGCAGCTGGTGAGCAGGACCGCGGCGGTGACGGCCAGCGCCCATACGGGACGGTGCTGCGCCGTGACGGCGGCGGCCGTCCAGAACACCGCGCCCCACAGGAGCGCGAGGAATCCGAACCAGTACGCCTGCCGGACGGTCAGTTCGCCGGTGAGCAGCGGCTTGCGTTCCAGCGGGCGCAGTGGAGTCCCGTCGCCGCCCAGGTAGTTGGCGCGGTCGCTGCCGTCCTGGTAGCCGTTGATGTCGTCGAAGACCATCACCGCGGAGACCACGCCGACCTGGCCCAGGATGAACAGGCCGAGCGTCAGCCAGGTGTCCCCGGCCAGCCGGGCCTCGGGGGCGAGCGCGCTGACCACGATCAGTGCGCTCAGGTAGTAGTCGAGGACGAACTCGAACTTCGCCAGCCGGGCCAGGGCACTCAGCCGCCCTCC
>NZ_JBSGXB010000085.1:0-24890 GCF_053609185.1 Streptomyces sp. NPDC054956
CCTCCCGCTCGGGGAGACGGCCAGCCCTCGCCTGCTACTGGTTCAGGGCGTCACGGGGTGGCACCGGGGGCGGTGGCCACGAACTTGTTGGCCAGCGCCTGGTAGTAGCTGGTGGTGGGCAGGACACGGCCCTCACCGTCGGTCCAGGTGTAGACAGGGTCGAGCAGGCCACCCGGCGTGTTGCCGACCGAGACCGCCGCGGCGAAGTCCACGGCCACGTCCGCGCTGCCGTTGAGCGGGTTGTTGGCTCCATTCGGGCAGGAGTTGTCCTCCGGGCTGGAGACGCCGCAGCGGATGTAGTTGTTGACCGTCTTGCGCACGGTGTCCTGGCCGGTGGTGATGTTCGCCCAGGCCGGGATGGTGGCGATGTGCACCCGAATCGGGGTCCAGCCGGTCGGGTCGTCGTCCGACTTGCGGACCCTGATCTGGTAGGCGAGTGCCGCCAGCCGCTTCTGCACCTCCGTCGCGCCGACGTTGTTCTGGATGTCGGCCGCGCCCGTGGACAGCAGGACCGCCCGGACGTAGCTGTTGTCCAGGATCGCGCGGTCCACCGGGTTGCCCGAGCTCCTGGGCGTCTGCTCCGTGGTGGGACCCGAACCCGAAAGCGGCTGCAGGTAATTGTTGGGCAGGTACCAGCTGCTCTTGCCGGCATTGAGTACCGCGTACGGGGCCGGGGGCGACTCGAGCGGGTCGGCCGCGAGGTAGTTGTCGACCAGCTTCTGGTAGATCAGGTCATTCAGGTGGTGTGCGTTGTCGCTGAGGGTGGTGTCGCTGTTGACGGTCTGGTCGCCGTAGAGGACCAGCGCGCCGACGGCGTTGCTGGCCGGGGTGACGTCCACACCGGTCAGGTAGGCCACACCGGGCACGCTGACGGTGAACGCGCTCGCAGAGGCGTCGGCGGTGTGGTCACCGCTGCCCTGCGGGGTCGCCCAGACCGACTGCTGCGGCGAGCCGTGTGCCGGCACGTCGGGCACCGCGCCCTGGAGATGCAGGCTGACCAGCAGAGTCGTCTGCTGGGCGACGTCCAGGCTGATCGGGTCGCTCATCACCTCGGCGCCGATCGGGATGGTGACGGAGGGCGAGCCTCCGAAGGTCAGTGCCAGCGGGGGGCGGTCGGTGGAGGCTGCGGTGCTCTGCGGTGCGATCGAGACGTGCGGCAGGGTGACCGGAGACCTGCCCAGGACGTTCGACAGTCGGATACGGACCTTGCCGCTGCTGTCGTTGCCGACCGTGATGCGGGCCGGGATACGGATGGTCTGGTCGGTCCAGGTGCCCATGTTCCAGTCCTGGCGGGCTTGCCAGGTGCCGGTCCAGTTCGGGACCTTCGAGCCGTTCACATACGCCGACTGGCGCAGGCCGATGCCCATGATGTGCAGAGCCCGGTTGCTCGGGACGGCCTTCGGGGTGACCACTGGCAGACCTATGCTCGCGATCGGCACACCCGGACACGGGAGCTGGACCGAGATCGCTGTCAGCCGCGGCACCATCCCGTCGGTGGCGGTGCCTGGGCGGTTGCGGCCGGTGAAGGTGATCGCCGGGCCTGGGACGCTGCCGGTGACCCAGTCCGGCACGCTGTCCAGGCTGTATGGGTAGTCGGTGGTCTGGCCGCAGGTGCTGCTGCCGTCGGGCTTCTTCGGGTAGGTGATGGTGCCGCTGGCGTTGTAGGCGCTGCCGCCGGTGGCGAAGGCCAGGAAGACGACCGAGTTGCCGTGGTTGTTCGGGTCGTTTGCGTCGACCTGAACGGTCTGGCCGCTGGACAGGATGTTGTCGCCCTTGCCCACCGCGTAGTTCGGCACGGTCATGGGGGCGCCGTTGATGGCGAGTTTCGTGCCGGGGTTCCAGCCGGCCGCGGCCAGCTGGCTCGCCGAGTAGCTGCTGCCGCTGCCGTCGGCGTCGGCGGCATCGTGGTTGTTGTCGGCACTGATCGCGGTGTTGTTGAGGCAGGCGGTCAGATCGTTCAACTTGCAGGTGGCGCTGCCCGGCGCCAGGCGCAGAGCGTCCACGCCGATCTGGTAGCCGCCGGAGGACCCGTGCTTGCCGGTGACGGTGAAGGTCAGGGTGTGCACGACACCCTGCTTCAGCTCGATCGGGTCGCCCGCGGCCGTCTTCGGGATGCCGAAGTCGACGTACTGCTGGCCGACGCTGCCGGTGTAGGCGTCGATCACGCCGGGCAGGGCGAGCTCGGTGGGCTGGCCCTTGTCCAGGGTCACCGAGTACTGGGCGAAGTCGTACGAGGTGGTGAGGTTCGCGCCGAGGCTCCAGTAGCCGGTGCGCGGCAGGACGAAGTTGAGCTTCATCGTGTCGTTCGGCGCGATCGACCCGCTGCCATTGGCGAAGATCGCCTGCGCGCCGCTGTAGAACTGCACCGAGCAGCAGTTGTTCTGGGTCACCAGCCGCCCTCCGGCGCTGGTGATCGAGCCGGCCGGGACGGTCGGCGAGGTGCTGCCGTCGTCGTTGGTGATCGCGTAGTTGCCGTTGACGAGCTTGTCACCGCCGACGTAGGTCGGGGTGGTCAGACCGGCCCAGAACTGGTGGTCGGCCTGGCTGAGCGAGGTCAGACCGGCCTGGTCGACGGCCTTGACGTAGAGATGGTGCGGGCCGACCAGTCCGGGAGCGAACCGAACCGAGGCCAGGGTGTTGCTCGCCGAGGTCCAGTACTGCTGGCCGCGCACGATCTGCTGGCCTGGGCTCCAGGTGGGCGGCTGGCTCTGCTGGCTCCAGACCGTCCCGCCAAGGTCGGCGTCGAGGGCGAAGATGTAGCCGGCCACGTTGTTCTGGCTGTTCGTGGTGAAGTTGAAAGTGCCCAGGTCGCTGTACCCGGCGCCGAACTGCCCCTTCGGGAACTCGGGGGAGTAGACGTTCGGGGTGGGCGGCGGGGAGGTGTCGACGGTGAAGACATGCCAGGGGGACCAGCCGGACCAGAGCCCGCCTTCCTGGCTGTGGGTGACTCCGCGCCAGGCGTAGGTGCCGTCCGCCAGGTTGGGGTAGGTGTAGGCGCCGCCGGTGGCGGTGAAGGAGCTGAACAAGCCGCCGGCGACGCCGCTGGTGGCACCGCCGTTCCAGTTCCAGATCTCGTAGCCGGACTGGACCTGCTCGCCGCCGCTGCCACCCCCCGTGGCCTTCATGGTGACGTTATGGGAGTTGACGAAGGTTCCGCCCGGGCCGTCGACGGTCGGGCTGGTGGAGTCCTGGCCGTCCAGGTAGGGGGCGCGGTAGTAGGTGACCGACCAGTTGGTCTGGGTCGGGTCGATCTTCTTCCACTGGTACTTGCTCGACTCGTCGTGGGCATCGACCTCAAGGTTGCGCCAGCCCCAGTTCGCCGCTCCCTGGGCGACCGAGGTGACGTCGAAGTTCACCGGGCCCTTGGCGCAGCCGCTGGTGGTGTAGTGGCCAATGCAGGAGGGCACCGAGGTGACGTAGTTGGAGGAGCCATTACCCGGCTTGTTGCCCCAGCTCAGGTCGCCGGGGAAGTCGGTGTCGACCCAGATCTCGGTGGGCTGGGCGACGGAGTCGGCGGCCCAGGTGAAGTAGGGGCGGAAGGTGGCGGAGGTGACGTTGGCTCCCCGGATGCCGTCCGCGTTCATCTCGAAGTACGAGCGGTGGACGGACCAGCAGTAGCTGCCGCAGCCGCTCCAGTCGCCCATGTTGCCGACTCTTGCCTCGTTGCCGGTGGTGGCCTTCCAGCCCTTGTCGTTGATCGATGCCCAGGCCACCACGGACGGGTTTCCGGACCAGGCAGGGTCGATGTAGAGCGGGTAGACGGTGTCCCTGCCAGTCAGGATCGACCTGTCGGGGGAGATGACGATCTCGCCCTTGCCGACCTTCATGCCCATCCGGGTGCTGTGCGCACCCGCGCCGGGGCCGGCGGTGCTGGACTTCTTCGGCTCGGCCGCCTTGCCGCCGGGAGCCTCGCTCGGCGCTGCGGCGGCGGCAAGGGACTTGGCGGCCTTCTCACGGCCGGGCTTGGCGTCCTTGACCAGGGTGGCCGTGGCGCTTCGGCGGGCGGACGCCAGCTCCTCGCTACCGGGCATCGCGTTCTCGGCGGAGTCCCAGACGAGCGGCGGGTCGGCACGGAACACGGTGTTGCCGTGGCCGTCCTGGGCCAGGACGTCACCGGAGCCGGCTTGGCTGAGGGTCACGCCGTCGGTCTGGGCGCCCAGCTTGAGGGTGGCGAGGGCCGGGTTGGCGGCGGCTTCGGGCGTCTTGACGACCAGGACCTGGGAGAAGCCGTCCGCGTGTGCGGTGACGGTCAGGTCCACGTCCGGAAGGATCGCCGGGTAAGTTGCGGTGTCTCCGCTGACCACGGGCGCGGGGAGTACGGCCGGCCAGGTCAGCGAGACCTTCTTGCCGTCCCGCACCATGGTGACCAGCGGGCCCGAACCACCACCGGAGAAGGCCACCTCGGCATCAGTCGCGCCTGGCGCGAAAGTGCCATCGGGGCGCCTGGCGAGCTTGGTGTCGATCGGCACCCAAGCCTTGTTCTTGCGGGCTCGGACCGGGCCGGCGGCCTGGTTGAGTGTGAAGGTGCCGTCCGGGTTGGCCACCGTCTCGGCGTTCTCGGTCGTCAGCTCTTCGACGACGACCGGCTTCCCGGTCTTCTTCGCCTTCGCCTCAGCTGCCGACTGAGCCTTCGACACGGCGACGTCGACGACCGGCGCCCGCTTCAGATCGGAGGGCACGGTGGGCGTTGGCGCGGGCGCGGCGTGCGCGGGCGTCGCTATGCCGGTGAGCAGCCCTGCGGCGAGTGCGACGGTGGTCGCACTGGCGGCCAGACGCGATGGTCTGGAGAGTCGCGGCCGGTGACCGCCACCTCGTTTGAAGAGGCCCATTCCTGACCGATCCCTATCCCCTTGGGGCACCTGGTTTCCAGGGGTGCCCGTGTGCTGAGCATTCTGCGGGCTTGGCGTATTCACGGCGGTGGACGTAGATCCCCGCCTGTCCGGATTGGTCATCAAATACCCGCACCTAGGCGCCAATTCAGTGATCGAATCGTGACTCGGCGGAGGTTTTACCGAGCTGACACTATGTCGCTCGCACAGATGTACCTGGGTAAACCAAGAGAGGTCACAGTGGGGGTAGGACTGTTCCGCACAGCGGGACGACATTCCGTCCGGGGACTGTTGCGTTCGAGCGCGACCGTCCTCGCCGGCAGCCTGTTGGTCACCGGCGCGATACCCGCGGCTTCGGTCGCGGCGCCGAAGGCACCGGCGATTCCGAAGGCAAAGCAGGTTCCATTCAAACGAGCCGAACCGGGCAAGCCGGTCGAGACGGCCTCGTTCGCGAAGTACGCCCCGACTGCGGCGGCCAAACTACCGGCCGCCACAACGGCGTTGGTCGACCTCAGCGGCACCGGCAAGGGCGCCGTATTGCGCGCCCCGGCGAATGGCAAGGAGCCTGTCGCCGAGGGCTTCGCCCGCGCCGGCAACCTGCCGGTCCTCGTCGGCAAGCCGCACGGCACGGCAAAGTCGGCGCTGGCGAAGGGCGGAGGCGGCGAACTCTCCCGGGTCCGTGTCACCAGCGCCGACCAGTCGGTGGCCCAGGCCGCCGGCGTGCACGGCGTGCTGTTCTCACTGGAGCCGGCGGACACGTCGGCCGGCTCCGGGGAGGCGACCGTCGTCGTCGACCCATCATCCTTCCGGGCGGCGTTCGGCGGCGATTACGCATCCCGTCTCCACCTGGTGCAGCTGCCTTCCTGCGCGCTGACCACACCGGACCTGGCCACGTGTCAGGTCCAGACCCCACTGCCGACCGAGCCGGGCTCCCCGCTGACCACGACCGTCACGGTCGCCCCGGCGAAGAGCGACCGCGTCAGCTTTGTGCAGCGGAACAGCCTGTCCGCCGGACCGGTGGCCGCTCCGGCGTCCTCGGGCGCGATGGTGCTGGCCGCGACCTCCTCCGCCGACGGTTCCTCGGGTTCCTACTCGGCGACCTCGCTGTCCCCCGCGGGCGCCTGGTCGGCAGGTGGGAGTACGGGTGCGTTCGCCTACGCCTACCCGATCAAGGTTCCCAAGGCGCTGGCAGGCGCTTCGCCCGACGTGTCGCTCTCCTACGACTCCTCCTCGCAGGACGGCCGTACCGCGGGCACGAACAACCAGTCGTCATGGCTGGGTGACGGCTGGTCATCGGGTGAGTCCTTCGTCGAGCGCTCCTACAAGCTGTGCGCCGGCGACACCGGGTCCGGCGCGCCGCAGGGTTCCGGCGACCGCTGCTGGGCGGGACAGGTGCTCACCCTGTCGCTGAACGGCAAGACGACGCAGATCGTCTACGACGGCACCAGCTTCCGGCCTGCCAGCGACTCCTCCACCGAGAAGGTCGAGCGGCTCTTCCTGTCGGGCGGTGCGTCGAACGGTACCTACAACGGCGAGTACTTCCGTGTCACCGAGAACGGCGTCCAGTACTACTTCGGTCTGAACCAGCTGCCCGGCTTCGCGGCCGGAAAGCAGGAGACCAAGTCGGTCTTCACCATGCCGGTGTACGGCGCGCGCACTGACGAACCGTGCCACGGTGCGAGTTTCGCCTCGTCCTCGTGCACGCAGGGTTGGCGGTGGAACCTGGACTACACCGTGGATCTGCACGACAACGCGACTGCGTACTACTACCAGCCGGAGACCAACTACTACGGGGCGAATGCGCAGAACACCGGGGTCGCCTACACCCGGGGCGGCTATCTGCAGCGGATCGACTACGGTATGACCGCCTCCACGGTCTACTCGGCGACCGCGCCGCAGCAGGTCGTCTTCGACGTCACCGAGCGCTGCATCCCCGGCACGCCGGCCGGTGCGACCTGCGCGGACGGGCAGTTCACCACGGCGAATGCGGCCTGGTGGCCTGATGTGCCGACCGACCAGCACTGCGGGCAGGGCGCGTCCTGCACCAACCACGGTCCGTCGTTCTGGTCGCGCAAGCGGCTGTCTCGGATCACCACTCAGGTGCAGGTCGGCGGTGCGACGCAGCAGGTCGACAAGTGGGACTTCGTACAGTCCTTCCCGGACGGCGGCGACCACGCGCCGACCCTGTGGCTGGACTCGGTCCAGCGCACCGGTCTGGACACCAGCGCCGGCGGCGGCGCCGCCGTCGCGCTGCCGGTGACCAGCTTCGACCCGCCGGCGCAGAAGCCCAACCGGGTCGGGACGATCACCAACCAGCCGGCGATGTACCACAACCGGATCCAGAACATCGTCACCGAGACCGGCGCTCAGATCACGGTCACCTACAACCCGACCGAGTGCACCCCCGCCAACGTGCCGTCCGACCCCACGGCCAACACGATGGCCTGCTATCCCTTCCTGTGGACCCCACCGGGCTACACCACGCAGCAGAAGGACTGGTTCCACAAGTACACGGTCGCCAGCGTCCGCACCGACGACCTGCACACCCAGAACCAAGACGGCACCTACCCGTCCATGCTCACCAGCTACAAATACCTCGGCGGCGCCGCCTGGCACTACGACGAGAGTGAGCTGGGCAAGGCCGATGCCAGGACGTACTCGCAGTTCCGCGGCTATGCGACGGTCGAGACCCGGAGCGGCGACACCAGGGTCCTGCACACCAACAACAACGCCAACGTCTACGACCAGCTGACGCTCTCGAAGACCACGTACTTCCGCGGTATGTCGCACAACACCGCGGACGGAACCGGCGGCACCAGCGTCAGCCTCACCTCGCAGGACGGTGCGCACAGCTACGAGGACAGGAACGAACTCGCCGGCCGCGTCTTCGAGACGGCCAACTTCAACGGCGACGGTGGGGCGCTCGAGGAATCGACCGTCACGATCCCGACGATCATCGGCCCGACGGCCACTCGCAACCGCACTGGCCTGCGGCCGCTGACGGCACAGATCATTCGCGACTCGGTTGTCTACAAGCGCCACACCACCTCGTACGGCTGGCGCAACACCGAGACCGACACCTTCTACAACACCAGCTTGGGCCAGCCGACCACCGGCATGGTCCAGCAGGTCGCCGACCGGGGCGAGATCGGTGCCGCGGGCAACACCCCTCAGTGCACCTGGACCAAGTACCTGTCCAACCCGGCGAAGGCGCTGGTCGTCCCGGTCGAGGTGGTCACCAACGCCCAGGACTGCCCCACCGCCGGCGCGTCACCGACAGGTGATCTGGTCTCGGACATCCGCACGTCGTACGACGGCAACGGGTTCGCCGTGGACGGTTCAGGCGGTGCAGCCCCGGTCAAGGCCGATGCCACCCTGGTCGAGTCGGCGAACGCGTCGACCGGCGCCTCCGCCACGTCCTTCCTGGCCACCGCGCGGACCACGTACGACGGCTACGGGCGTGCGCTGACGGTCACGCGCACCCCGAACTCGACCGCACCGGACGGCAGCAGCCTGGCGCAGACCGTCTCGACGACCTACACCCCGGCCGCCGGGGCACTGCCCACCTCCGTCGCGACCAAGACCCAGGTCACCGCAGGTGCCACGCCGACGTACCAGACCTCCCGGGTGGACCTGGCACCGGCACGGAACCAGCCGATCACCAAGGTCGACATCAGCGGCATGCGGACGGACCTGACCTACGACGCTCTCGGCCGGCTCACCAACGTGTGGCTGCCGACCCAGTCGAAGGCGGCCAACCAGTCCCCCAGCGCCCGCTTCTCCTACGCGCTGTCGAACACGACGGCGAGTGCGGTCACCTCCGAACAGCTCTTGGAGAACGGCAGCTACTCCTCGACGGTTGCCCTGTACGACGCGATGCTGCGGCTGCGTCAGAAGCAGGCACCGGGCGAGAACTCGAGCACCAACGTGTCGGACACCCAGTACGACTCGCACGGCTGGACGGTCCGCACAAACAACGCCTACAACATCGCGGGGTCACCGGCGCCCGTCGTCGCGAAGGTCGCCCAGCTGAACGTTCCGGCGAGCACGGTGACCGAGCACGACGCCATGGGCCGCGCCACGCAGGTCAGCGAGGAGCACAACGGAGTCGTCACTCCCGGCATGGTCACCACCACCGCTTACACCGGTGACTCCACGGTGGTCGTGCCGCGGACCGGTGGTGTGACCACGCGAGCGGTCACCGACGCGCGCGGCCGTACGGTCGAGCTCGGCCAGTACACCAGCGCGCCGTCGATCACCGGGTCCGCCCTGTCCGGCTTCACCGCCACGGGTGGCGTGGTGGCCACCACGAAGTACGGCTTCAACGCCGCTGGGCAGCAGATCTCCGTCACCGGCCCGGACCAGGTGGTCTGGCAGTTCGCCTACGACCTCCAGGGACACCAGACCAAGAAGGTCGACCCCGACGCGGGCACCGCGCGGTACGTGTTCGACGATGCGGGCAACCAGGTCGCCACGATCGACGTCCGCAACGTCGAACTGAATTACACCTACGACCTGTTGGGCCGGAAGCTGACCGCGGTCGACAAGACCAATGGCAGCTTCAAGTTCGGCGTCTGGAAGTACGACACGCTGCAGGCGGGCAAGCTCACCTACTCCGCCCGCTACGTCCCCGGCACCACCGGCGCCTACGTCGTCCAGCCCACCGGCTACACCAGCCTCGGCAAGCCCACCGGCACGAAGATCACGCTCCCCGCGAGCGAGGCCCCTCTGCCGACCAGCTACACCACCTCCTACACGTACTCGCCCACCACCCAGCAACTGATCGGCCAGCGGGATCCCGGCGTCGCGGGACTGCTGAGCGAGGACATCTCCTACGGCTACAACGTCGTCGGCAACGCCGTCAGCATGCAGGGCGTCAACGCCTACGTCGGCCCGGTGGCCTACACCAACTACGGCGAGCCCGCCCAGATCACCTACGGCCCGTCCAACAACCCGGCCTGGTCGACGTACAGCTACGACGACCAGACCCGGCGGCTGACCAACGTACAGACCAGCCGGAACCAGGCTCCTGGTCCGGTGATCGACGACATCAGCTACACCTACGACGCTTCGGGCAACACTCTTTCGGCTGTCGACAAGCAGTCCGAGACCGGTACGGCCGTCACGGACACCCAGTGCTACCAGTACGACGCGCTGAACCGGCTCACCCAGGCGTGGACCGCGAGCGGCACCTGCCCGGCAGCCGGGGTGAACCCGACGTCGGCGAGTGTGGCCACCGGTCCCGCCGCCTACTGGCAGTCCTTCGGCTACGACGTCATCGGAAACCGCGTCAGCTCCGTCGACCATGCGGTCAACGGTCAGGCCGGCGACACCACCACCGCCTACACCAACGGCTGCACCGGCAACAGCACTCAGTGCCCCAACGGCCCGCAGCCGCACACCCTCACGGGCACCAGCACAACCGGCCCCGGCGGCACCACCACGACGTCGTTCAGCTACGACGCGATGGGCTCCATCGTGGGACGGACGCCCAGCGCGGGGCCGGCCCAGGCACTGCACTGGGACTCCGAAGGCCGTGTGGACCAGATCACTCAGGGCGGCACCACCGTTGCCAAGTTCGTCTACGACGCCGACGGAAACCAGCTGATCCGTCGCGATCCCGGTCAAACCACCCTGCACGCCGGTGACACCGAGATCGTGGTCAACACCTCGGCCACCCCGAACGTGCTGCTCGGCGCGGTGCGCACCTACTCCCTCGCGGGGAAGGCCGTCGCGCTCGCGTCCAGCCTGCCGGGCGGCGGTGTGCACTACGTGCTGTCCGACCCGCACAACACCGCGACCCTGACGATCGACACCACCACCCAGAAGGCGGTACGCAAGCAGTACACCCCGTACGGTCAGAACCGGGGTACGGCCACCGGTTGGCCGGACCCCACCCGCGGGTTCCTGGCCAAGCCATTCTCAGGTACGACCGGGTACACCGACGTCGGCGCCCGCAAGTACGACGCGGCGCTCGGCCGGTTCCTCAGCATCGACCCGGTGTTCTCGGCGGACGATCCGCAGCAGCTGGGCGGCTACACCTATGCCGGCGGCAACCCGGTCACCAAGTCCGACCCGAGCGGTCTGAGGATCCCGGACGATGACCGGAGCTCCGGTGGCGGGGGCAGCGCCTACAAGCCGTTCTCCTGGACCAACCTGCACAACTGGGCCGTGGAGGTGGTTGCCAGCTATCTCACCACGACGATCAACGTGCGGTACGGCCTCGGAAACAGCTGGCGTGTCACCACGGACATCCGCGAGCGGGCGACGAACACCGTGCCCGAGGGGTCCGACCAGCTGGGGCAGGACAAGGCCTTCCCCAAGCTGCCCCACATGTTCTCGGGCGGCCCCGGCTACGTCGACATCATGAGCCGAGAGAAGGACGCGATCTACGTCTGGGAGGTCAAGAACCAGGCTCCGGACTTCTGGGACGGCGGTCTCCTCACCAAGGGAGGCAAGGCGCGCGCCGAGTACACCGGCCCGAGCCAGCTCGACCAGTACATCAAGAAGATGACCGGCGGAACGGGGATGCTCGACGGGCTCCCGGTCAAGAAGGGCTACTACATTCCGCCGATGATCACCTGGCACCCGACCGACCCGGAACTCACCATGGTGGTGGGGTCCATCAGCCCGAACCAGCGCGGTGAGAACGCGGGAATCATCACCTATCGCACCTACCGGACGCCGCTGCCGGACTTCCGTCCGGTGCCGGCTCCGGCCCTGAAGCCGGCCCCGGCGGAGGAGAGTTCCTTCAACTTCAACCTGAACGTGAACTGGGGCAAGGTGGGTGAAACAGTCATGGCCGGAGTCGTGATCGGCGGCATCTTCGTTGCCGGCGCGCTGACCGGAGGTGTGGCGTTCCAAAACGCCTGACCGATCCGTACGGGCCGGCCAGGGGGACCATTCGGTCGCCCTGGCCGGCCCGTACGGCGTTCATTGCCCCCACCGGTCGTGACCTGCGATAATGGCCGCGACATCAGAGCCATCGAGGGCACGAGGAGCTGTCGGGATGGATGACACGGGGCGGGCCTCGGTCGCGCTGGCGGTGGCCCTCAGGGACACCCACTTCAGGCTCAAGGCGCTGGCCCGCTCCTGGGAGGAACGGGCAGCCGCCGGCGTGGTACAGCAGCGCGAATCGCTCGGTCCCACCTGGCAGTACTCGGATGACCCGGACCTCGCCTCGTACGCCGACGGCCAGGTGATCGTCCTGGCCAACGGCATCTGCGTGATCTTCCAACTCGCCATCAGGTTCGGCGGGGAGGCGGTCGACATGCTCGCGAGCATCAACCTGGAGGACGACGACGAGGTCTTCATGGAGCTGCTGTCGACCGGTCCGGAGGAGTTCCCGGTGAGCGGCGACGACCTGGTCACCGAGATCGGTCGCTGTCTGGAGCAGATGGAACGAGTCGACCTCGCGTCGGTGCTCCGGGGCTGAGACCGGCCATCGGCGAGGAGCTGACCGGTGCCCAACCCGATGGGCACCGCTCAGAGGTCGTTTCCGTCCGTGGCCGCCACCGGCCCGGCTTCGTCCTGACCGAATGGATCCGCCAGGCCGAGCAGGACGCGCCCAAGCCCGTCAGCGGCTTCGCCGGCTTCCTCCGCGGCGACCTAGGGCGCCACCGCTGTTCGAGGGCGAGGAAGAAGAGTTCGGCCTCCTCGTGGCAACCACGAACGCCCCCTCGACGCCTTGGACGCCGCCGAGAACCGAACTGGAGCAGTACGCGAACGCTGGGTCAACCAATCCATGGCAGGCGACGATTACTCCGACCACGTGCCGGCTGATCTCAAGTCCTCCGATCTCGCCGAGCCAGCCTTCCTGTCCGGCCTCTGCGATCCGGCCGATGAGGTCGCCTCGGATCTCGACGAGGGGCTCGGCGGCTGTGGCTTCGCGCTGGTCCCCTTCCATGCCGTGGCGGCGCGCGGCTCGCACCTGGTGCCACGGGTTCTGGGCGCGGTCCAGGTATTCGCGTTTGACCGTTGCGGAGCCGGGCTTCCAGCGGCCCTGGTGGGTGGGGTCGCCGCCGGCGTCGGCGATGTCCTGGGCTCCCCCGCGGCGCAGGCCGTGTGAGGTGACCAGGTGCCGGACGGGGAGCCCGGCCAGGTAGGCTCGGTGGCGGACCCAGTCGTTGAGGGCGTCGCCGGTGACGGCCCCTCGTGCACTCCCATGCGGTGCAGGGAGGTCAGCCAGTCCCGTACGGCCGCGACCGGGTCGTAGCGCGGGTCCTCGGGGTCGGCCGGGATGAACATGCTCTCCCCTTTCCCTTCCGGGTCGGTCTTCGAGTACGTACGTGGCCGTCGTACAGGGCCGCGCCACCCGGCCCATCGCCTCGCACCACTCGGCGAAGTTCTCGCGCTGGCTGGTGTAGTTGCGGTTGGTGTTGGCGGGCGCGGCCTTCTCGCGAAGGCGCTGCGCCGTGCTCGCCGACACCTCGAAGTCCGCACGGGTGTACGCCGGTGCGTCCGCCTCCGTGGGAACGGCCTCCCCCGGATAGAGGATGGTGTGCCGGTCGAGGAGGGGACGGGGGCGCCCCTCGGAAGCGGGTGCGGAGTGGGGCGCACGGAGACGCGGGCGATCTTCGAAACGTGCGTCGTCGAGTTCACCCCAGAGGCCAGGTGGAAGATGCAACCGGAGCCACTCCCAGGCCAATGCGACGGATTGACGGCTTCCCATTTGCGGGTGATAGTTGCGCGACCGGGAAGGGGCCCGGTCGCGCAAGCGAGGGTGGGGACGGAACGACCACGACACATGCCCAGGATGTCCCGCTCGCCTTCGAGGTTGATTCCCACCGCGATGTAGACCCCCCGGTTGGCGACCGCGCCGTCGCGGATCTTCAGACGATCGCGTCGATCATGATGACGGCGTGGACCCGGTCCAGCGGCCGGTTGCGCCAGGCGTCCAGTTCGGCGCTGACCTTGTCGGTGGCCCTCGAGATCGTCTCTCGCGAGACGTCCACGTCGTAGAGTTCCACGAGATGTGCCTGGATCTCGCCTGTCGCGAGGCCCTTCGCGTAGAGGGACAGGAGTGCTTCGCCGAAGCCCTCCGCCCGTCCGCTGATGCTTGGGCACGATCTGCGGGACGAAGGTGCCGGCGCGGTCACGGGGGATGTCCAGTTCCACCGCTCCTACGTCGGCCAGGATCCGCTTCCGTGACGTGCCGTTGCGGGAGTTGCCCGACCCGATCCCGGCCCGGTCGCCCTTCCGGACAGTCCCGGCCCGGGGCCCTCGGGGTCCGTTGACGTTGCCCGTTGGAGGGGTCCGTTGACGGACCCCGCGCTCAGAGCCAGCCGTTGCGCCGGAACCCCCGGTGGATCACGAAGCAGGCGACGGCCATCACGCCGACGACGATCGGGTACCCGTAAGTCCAGTGCAGTTCCGGCATGTTGTCGAAGTTCATGCCGTACACCCCGCAGACCATCGTCGGAACGGCGACGATGGCCGCCCATGCGGTGATCTTGCGCATGTCCTCGTTCTGGGCGACGGTCACCTGCGCGAGGTGGGCCTGGAGGATGGAGTCGAGGAGGGCGTCGTACGCGCCGATCTGGTCGGTGGCGCGGGTGAGGTGGTCGGCGACGTCACGGAAGTACGTGCGCATCTCCGGCGGGATCACCGGTATCGGCTGCGTGCTCAGCTGCTGGAGCGGCCGGCTCAGCGGGGCCACCGCCCGCCGCAGCTCCAGCAGTTCGCGCTTGAGCTGGTAGATCCGGCCGGCGTCGCCGCGCCCGCCGTGCTCGCTGAACACCATGGTCTCGACGGCGTCTATGTCGTTCTGCACCGCGTCCGTGACGGCCACGTACTCGTCGACCACGTGGTCGGCGATCGCGTGCAGGACCGCGACCGGCCCCTTGGCCAGGTGGTCGGGGGTGGCCTCCAGGGCCTCGCGGACCGGTCCGAGGGTGCCGCGGCCGCCGTGCCGGATGGTGATGACGAAGTCGTCGCCCGCGAAGGCCATGAGCTCGCCGGTCTCCACGACCTCGCTGGTCGCGGTGAGCTCCTCGTGCTCCACGTAGCGCACGGTCTTGAGCACGGCGAAGAGGGTCTCGTCGTAGCGCTCGATCTTGGGCCGCTGGTGCGCGTGGACCGCGTCCTCGACGGCGAGCGGGTGCAGGCCGAACAGTTCGGCCAGTCCGGCGAGCTCGGTCTGCGAGGGCTCGTGCAGGCCGATCCAGACGAAGGAGTCGCCCGTCTTGCGGACGCGGCGCAGCGCCTCCGCGGCGTCGGCGCAGCCGTCCTGGCGCACGCCGTCGCGGTAGACGACGCAGTTGACGACGGCGCTGCCGAGCGGAGAGCGCGCGGGGTGGCTGAGGTCGACGGCCCGGCGGTAGCCGCGGCGCACGGCCCGGCGCAGGTTGCTGAACATGGACAAGGACGTACTCCCCTTCGGCTGAACACCGGCCAGTCTGCCACCGGACCGGGCGAGGCCCGCCGCCGGGCGGGCCGGGCATCCGGGGGGCGGCTCCGGCGGAAACGTTTGTGCGGTTCCCGTACCCGGCCCCTATGCTGCCGCGGTGACCACACCCCCCGGCAGACCCGCGCGCCCCACCTTCCGTGAACGAGCCTCGCTGGTCGCGTTCGTCCTGCTCGGCGTGGTCCTCGTGACCGGTTTGTCCTTCGCGGGGTGGAAGCACTGGCAGCGGACCCACCCGGGCGATTTCACGGCCGAGCCCCACGGCTGCGCGCTGGTGTCCCCCGGGACGATCCACCGGCTGGTGCCCACCTCCTACGGCGGCCGCGAGGAAAAGGGATCGTGCAGCTGGTCCGCGCCGCGCGAGGAGGGCGCGAAGAGGGCCGGGGTCTTCCTGCAGTCCTTCGTCCTCACCGAGGACCTCGCCGCCAAGTCCCTCCGCGAGGACCGCAACGACAACATGATCTGGGAGAAGGCCGCCCCGGAGGACGTCGTCGGCATCGGCGACGAGGCGTTCCTGCGCTTCCGGACGTCCGACCCCGAACGCCCCGCCGTCGCCCAGGTCTGCTTCCGGCTGAGCAACATGGTCGTGAACGTCACCTACACCCGCGCCGACACCGACCGCGCGGCCGCCCGTTCCGGAGCCCTCGACTCGGCACGCGAGGCCGCCGCCTACCTCAAGTGGTCCGTACGCTGAGGACCGGCCGGGCGGCGGGGCTCACGTGCGGTCGATGAAGACGCTCGTCGACTTCACCCGCGCCGTAGCCCGCGCCCCCACCTCCAGGCCGAGTTCCTCCACGGCCTCGCGGGTCAGCAGCGACACGATGCGGTGCGGACCGGCCTGGATCTCCACCTGCGCGTCGACCGTGCCCAGCTTCACGCCGGTCACGATGCCGGGGAAGGCGTTGCGCGCCGAGGTGTACGGGGCCTCCTCGCCCTCGGCGCCCTCCTGCGCGGCCTCCACGCAGAAGGCGGCCAGGTCTGGCCCGTCCACCATGCGCCGCGTGCCCTCCCGACGCGTCGGGAACCGCTCCGCGTCGGCCCACCGCCGGGCCGTGTCAACGCTGACGCCGAGCAGCCGCGCCGCCTGGCCGATCGTGTAGGACTCCATGCCGGAAGCCTATGCCCTGGCCCCGGCCGGGAGAGCGGCGCCCGGCCCGAGCCGCCCGGCCCGAGCCGCCCGGCCCCGAGCCGCCCCGGGCCCTGCCGCGAGCCTCCGGGATCGCCGGGCTCACCGGGATCGCCGTGGCGGGACTCAGCGCAGGGCTTCCGCCGCCGCGCGGGCGACCGCGTCCGCCACCATCGACAGCGCCGGCGAGTCCAGCTTCCACTGCTGCCAGTACAGCGGTACGTCCGAGGTCCGCCCCGGTGCGATCAGCACCAGCTTCCCGGCCTCCAGCAACGGCGCCGCCTGGGCCTCCGGCACCATCGCCCAGCCCAGCCCGGCGACCGCCGCGTCGCAGAACCCCTCCGAGGTGGGGTCGCGCTCCAGCCGGGCCAGTTGTCGCGCGAAGCGGACGACGACCTCCCCCGACTCGGTCGCCCGTACCGGTTTGGTCCGCATCAGCAGCACGCGTCCGGTCCGCTGCTCCAGCGCCTTGACGCGCTGGCTGACCGCCGACGGGGTCACGTGCAGGGCGGCCGCCGCCGCGTCGAAGGTGCCCTCGTCGATCACCGCGAGCAGCGTCCGTACCTGGTCCACAGGCAGCTCGTCCATCACAATGCCTAATGCTACGTAAGAATCTTTAGCTGTACTACTCACGTGGCCGCTGTCTACGGTCGGACCCATGACACACGGCATCATCCCTGCGGGCCTCGCGGGCTTCGGCACCGGACTCTCCCTCATCGTCGCCATCGGCGCCCAGAACGCCTTCGTCCTGCGCCAGGGCGTGCGCCGCCACTCGGTCCTCGCCGTGGTCGCCATCTGCGCCCTCTCCGACGCCGTCCTCATCGCCCTCGGCGTGGCCGGCGTCGGCGCGTTCGTCACGGCCTGGCCGCCCGCCCTCACCGTGGTCGGACTCGTCGGCGGCGCCTTCCTCGTCGGGTACGGAGTCCTCGCCGCCCGCCGGGTGCTGCGCCCCGGCCCCGGCGCCGCGCTCACCGCCGGGGCCGACGGCACGGGCGCCGGCTCGGGCCGCGCCTCCGTCGGCGGCCGCTCCACCGCCCGCCGCGCCGTGCTGACCTGCCTGGCCATGACCTGGCTCAACCCGCACGTGTACCTCGACACCGTCCTGCTGCTCGGCTCCCTCGCCGCCGACCGGGGCGACCTGCGCTGGGCGTTCGGCGTCGGAGCCTGTCTGGCGAGCCTGACCTGGTTCGGCGCGCTCGGCTACGGAGCCCGGCTGCTCAGCGGCCCGCTCTCCCGGCCCTCCGCCTGGCGGGTGCTGGACGGGCTCGTCGCCGCGACCATGGTCACGATGGGCGGCCTGCTCCTCGCCCGGGCCTGACCCCCGCACCGCCGCCGCCCCTCCAGGTCCACCCCATGGACGCTCCCCGATTGGGTACGGATCACCGTGCCCCGCATCCCGTGCGCGGCCGCGCCCCGCCCGCCCCACCCCTCCAGGAGCCCTCCGTGCCGGATGATCCCTCCCGCTACACCGACTCGGTCCGCGCCTACTACGCCGCCCAGTCGGCCCCCCCCTCCTGGCCGCCACCGGGGTCGTACTGGACGCGCGCGGGCGGGTCCTCGTACTGACCACCTCGTACAAGACGGACCTGGAGCTGCCGGGCGGGAACGTGGCGGACACCGAGACGCCGGAGGAGGGGCTGGCCCGCGAACTGAAGGAGGAGCTGGACCTGAGCGTGCCGGTCGGGCGGCTGCTCGCCGTGGACTCCCGCCCGCCGGGCCCGCTGGGCCGCTCCCTCGTCGTCCACGTCCACCTCGTCGGCCCGCTCACCCCCGAGCAGGCCGCCGCGATCTCCTTCCCGGACGGCGAGGTGACCGAGGCACGCTGGCTCACCCCCGACGAGGCGTACGAGGCCCTGCCCGCCCGGAACGCGCCCCGTCTGCGCGCCGCCCTGGCGGCCCTGTACGCCGGCTCCCTCGCGCACCTGATCGGCGGTGTCCCCCAGCCCGGCTCCCCGGCCGGCCTGGACCCGGCGCGCCGGGCGGAACTGGAGCACTCCGGCGCCTTCGACTCCGCCGACCACCGGGCCGCCCGCCCCAAGGCGCTCACGGCGGCGAGCGTGCTGTTCACCGACCCGGCGGGCGGGGTCCTGCTGGTGCAGCCCGCCTACGGGGACCCGGACCACTGGCACCTGCCGGGCGGCGGCATCGACAGCGACCTCGGCGAGATCCCGCGCACCGCTGCCCGGCGCGAGGTGCTCGAGGAGCTCGGCCTGGACCTGGCCCCGGGCCGGCTGCTCGCCGTCAACTGGTCCCACCGGCCCGGCCATCCGGCCCGTGTCCGCTTCCTCTACGACGGCGGCACCCTCGACTCCGCCGCCCTGGGCCGGATCCGCCTGCCCGAGAGGGAGCTCCTGCAGTGGCGGGCGGTGCTCCCGGCCGAGCTCCCGCGGTTCGTCAAACCCGCCCTCCGCCGCCAGATCGAAGCGAGCCTCGGGGCGCGCGGCACGGACACCGGCCCCCTCGAACTCCACGCGGGCCGCCCGGTGCCGACGGACTGACCGGACCGACCGACCGGCCCCGGCGCCCTCACCCGGCCGGGGCCACCATGATCCCCAGCAGGTCCTCCGCGACGGCCCTGATCCGCTCGTCCTCGTCCCTCAGCGCACGGTCCCGGAGCACCGCGGCGGCCCGCGGGCTCGACGGCCATCCCAGCGCCAGCATGTGCACGACCCTGCGCCGGAACTCCGCGTCCGGCTCGTCCACCGCACGGGCGCGGGCCAGGGCCTCCCCCTCCTCCTCGCCGGCCCGCACCACCCACCAGCGCAGCGCCGCGAACCTGACCTCCGGCTGCGGATCGGCCACCGCACACCGGCGCAGGGCGGCCCGTACGTCCGGGTGCCCGGCCCAGCGGCGGCCCAGCGCCTTGACCACGTCGGCGCCGACCGGGTCGTCGGGCCGGCCGGAGACGGCGCGCGTCAGCACGTCCCGGACGTCCTCCCGGTGAGCCCAGTAGTGGCCCAGGGCGTTCAGTACGGTGTCCCGGAAGCGGTGCGAGGTGTCCTCGGCGACGCTCAGGAGGAACTCCCGGACGTCCGCCCGATCGGCCCACCGTTTCGTCAGCACCTTCAGGGCGCCGCTGCCGACGAGCCAGTCGCCGGCAGCGTCGGCCGCCGTCCGCATCAGGGCGGCGCGTACGTCGTCGTGGTCGGGCCAGTGGTCCTCCAGTACGTCCAGCACGGTCGCGCAGGCGAGGCGGTCCGCGTGGCCGGCGGCTCCGAGGATCAGCTCGTGGACGTCCCTCCGGCCGGACCAGTGCTCCGCCAGGGCACGCAGCACGGTCGCGTAGGCGTGCACGTTGGGCTCTCGGGGACAGACCCGGACGAGCAGTTCGCGGACCTCCGGCCGGCCGGCCCAGTGCTCGGCCAGTTCGCACAGGGCGTTTCGGCTGACGTCCTCGTCGTAGGGGGCGGCGGTGGGGTCCATGCAGCGGATCAGGACCTCGCGGGCCTCGTCGTGCCCCGGGTAGCGCTCACCCATGACCTGGACGGCGGTGCTGCGCACCGCCGGCTCGGGGTCCTCGCGGGCCCGGCGCAGGACGAGCTCGCGGACGCCTTCGTGGTCCGACCAGTGCTCTCCCAGCGAACGGAGGGCGGCCGAGCGCGCCTCCGGGGACCGGCTCGAGCGGGCGGCGCGCTTGAGCACCTCGCGGACTCCGGTGTGTCCCGGCCCCTGACTGCCCAGCACGTTCAAGGCCTTGGTGCTCACCTCGTCGTGCGCCGCCGCGTCCTCGGCCCTGCGGACCAGGAGCGCGCGGACGTCGGCATTGCGCGGCACCTCGTCACGGAGATGCCATACGGCGCTGCAGGACAGTTCCGGTTCGCCGTCGTCGGCCGCGCACCGGGTCAGGAAGTCGAGGACGTCCCGGTGGCCACGCGCGTACTGCGTGAGCACCCGCAGTGCCGTGCTCCTGGTGTTCCCGTCGTCGTCCTCACGGGCCCGCCGCATGAGCAGGCCCCGCACCTCCTCGTTCGCGCTCCACCGCCGGCCCATGGTCCGCATGGCGTCGCCGCGGACGAACGGGTGGTCATCGCCCACGGCGGCGCCCATGACCAGACTCCGGACCTCCGCGTCCTCGGGCCGGCCGAGGGCGAGGCCTTCGAGTGCGGCGGTCCGGGCACGCTGGTGCGGGTCCTCGGCCGCGAGGCCGGTCAGGAAGGTACGGACGTCCTCGCGGTCGGCCCACAGCTCGCCGAGCACTTCCAGCGCCATGGCCCGGACCCTGCCGTTCCCCCCGGTCGCCGCCTCGCGGGCGACCCTTTCGCGGACCTCTTCGTCCGGTTCGTCCGGGCGGCGCCGACCGCGTTCGTAGAGGAGGAAGAGCCGGTCGAGCCCGTGGTAGCTGCCGCGGGCGAGGGTGGTCAACTCGTCGTCGTCGAGCCGGAGATGGAAAGCCAGAAGAGCGGCCGGCTCGTCACTGGCGGAGAACTGGCCGCTCAAGCGGTACCAGCGCAGGTAGCGTTCGCGCCCCGCCGAGTACCGGCCCAACGCCCCCAGCGCGGACGCCGCTTCACCCAGCAGCCACGGGCCCCTCGAACCCCGTACCTCCAGGGCCGCGGTCACGGCGTCGACGACGGCGACGCTCTGGGGCGCAGGCACCCCGCTCTCGCCCATTTCGGCCAGTGCCCGCAGGGCCAGTACCACGAGGCTCGCGTCGTCCGCGTCCGTGCGCCGGGCGTGCAGACCGAGGAGCCGGTCGACGGCAGCCGTCGCGTCCGCGGCGTCCAACTGCCCGATGAGCAGGAGCAGGACCTCGTGCCACGTGGGATCGGCGGCCCGGGCCGCGACGACCTGCTCGATCAACTCCCCGGACGTCCACTCCCCTTCCTCCCGGTAGCGGTGGGCGATGTCCGCCGCCGCCAGGTGTTCGAGGAAGGCCCGGTGCACGAATCCGTAGACGGTGCCGCCGTAGCAGGACAGGATGAAGTTGCGTTCGTGCAGTTGCGTGACCATGGCCCGGGCGGCGGCCGCGGCGTGCAGGGCCGGCAGCCCGTACCGCCCCAGATGATCGCGGAAGAACCGTTGGAGACCGCTCGCGTCGATGTGGTTGCCGGCGACGCCGTCGCTGCCCTCCTGGAGGGTGCGGGCCAGCCGGCGCAACAGAGCCAGCCGCTCGCCGGGCCCGAGCACCTCCAGCGCCTCGGCGACGGGCGGGGTCAGCGGCGCCTTGAGGAACTTGGCGGCTTGGTCCCACTGTTCGACGAGGACCTCGACGGCGTGCTCGTAGACGTCCCGCCGGTTGCGCGGAAGGGGACCCCGGCTCCCCATGATCACGAGGATCGTCAGCAGGAGCGGGTTCCCCGCCACCTCCAGCAGTGGTCGCGAGGCCTCCAGGGCCGAAGTGATGCGCTCCGTCAGTCCGTCGGCGCGCGCCCGGTCGTCCGGGTACGCGTGGTGGTACCAGAGGTCGGTGAACTCCGCGATCAGTTCCGGGTCCAGGTCCTGCAGCGTGAAGTGCGAGAAGCCCGCGCCGTCGAGGACGGTGCGCACGTAGCCGATGATCCGCGAGGTCACCACGATCCGCGCCGACGGGTGGCGGGCGGCGAACGCGGCGATGCGCCGCGCGGTCTCCTTCCTCGCCTCGGGGGCGAACACCTCGTCGAGACCGTCGAACACCACCACGGCCCGGCCCTCGGCCAGCAGCCGCTCGCGGACGGGGGCGGGGACGGAGAGCCCGAAGGCCCGGTGCTGCCGGTCGAGGAACTCCTCGAAGCCGCCGTTGCCCCACCGGGCGTCGGCGAACTGGCGGAGCTCCACGACGAGCGGCACGCGTCCGGCCAACTCGCCCCAGGTACTGCCGGGTTCGGCGCCGGGGTCGGTCCCCGGTTCGGTGCCGGGTTCGGTGCCGCTCTCCCCATCGGCCGCACCGCCGGCCGCCCGGCCGCCCAGCGAGAGGGCGAGATGGCGTACCAGCATCGACTTTCCCGCCCCGGGGTCCCCCAGCAGGACCACCCGCCTGCCCGAGGGCCCGGCCAGCACCTCCATCACCCGCTCTTCGGGACGTTCGAGGTAGGAGTTCCGCAGCCGCTCGACGGCGCCCTTGTCCACTCCGGGCGGCAGGAGCTGCGTGTCGGGGAGCTCGCCGGACAGCGCCAGCCGTCTCCGCAGTTCCCTGGGCAGCTCGACCGGGGGCGGATCGGCCCGCACGGAGGGGGCGACGAACACCGCCGAGAGCGGGACGGCAGGGTGTTCTTCCGCCCGGGGTGCGAGGACCTGCAGTTCCAGCCCCCCGTACTCCTCCTCGAAGCGGCGTACGTAGTCCACCACGGCCCGCGCGACGTCCTGTTCGGAAGGCGGGGCGGGCGGCTGCGGCCCCAGGGGGCCCGTGTTGAACGTGTTGCCGTCACCGGTCACGACGTACTCCGCGTTCCCGCCCACGGCGGCGGAGCGTTCGGCACCCGCCCGCACTCCGCCCCGAGCCTCGGGTGCGGGCTCCGCGGCGGGCTCCGGGCCGCTCCTCCACGGCGCCTTCCACAGCGAGCGGCGAGGGAGCGGATCGGGCACCTCGGTCCCGGCCAAGGGGCCTCCAGACGACACGGTTCACAGCGTTCCCAGAACGCTAGCGGCCGATCCCGGGGCGCGGCTCCCCTTCGCCGGAAGTCCACCGCCGCATAGTCCCCCGCGGCCTCCCCCGCCCACTCCCCCGGCCGCTCCCCGCCCGGGCAGGGAGCTAGATTGAGCGGATGTTCGAGACCGTGACCACCGAGGAACTCAAGGCCATGGAGACCCTCGCGCGCCGGGTCCGCAACGAGCTCGCCGCCGCGGGTCTGCCGGTGCTTGCACCCGACCTCGACTCCTCCTTCTCGGGTGGTGCGGAGGTCGACATCGACGACGGCGCCGATTCCGCCGGTGGCGTCTTCGTGAGCTGGGCGGCCGCCCCGAGCCTGCGCGCGTCCACGAGCCGCACCTTTCGGGCCTGGCAGCGGAGCGATCCCCAGCTGCAGCAACCGGACGAACCCGTCCTCCGCAGGATGCGCCACTCCAGCGAGATCGACGCCGCGATGATGGGGGCCATGGCCGCCATCCTGGCATCGGCCGGATACACCACGCAGGACGCGCAGGACTCGTACCGCCCCCACCACCTGCGGGTCACGGCAGGCCCCGCGTCGGGCAGCACACCCCTGTGGGCACCGCACGACGAGGAAGCCAGCTCCGACTGACCGCGTAGCCGCACGCGGCACTGCCCCCGCGGGACGCACCGGCCACCCCGTTCGCCCCGCGGCCCGGTGTCGGCCTCGACCTCGCCTACGCCACACTCCCGTCCGGGCTTCGACCCGCTAACGGCCGGATCGGCCTCCCCTATGGCGCATTTCTTGCTTGCTCCTGGGATCTCCTCCGCTCCAACTCCACCCTCCACGCACCGATCCCGACCCGAGGTCACGGAACGACAAAGAGACATTCCACCCCAACTCCATGCACTTCCGGGCCAATTGGGTTACCGGAAGCCAGTGGATCACCGATTTGCCGTGGGGTAGCGTCCAGATCGCAAACGCCGAACGGCCATTCTTTTGCAGTGGGAAAGGGGTACGAGGAGCATTTCCGGTAACCCTCACGATCCCGCCCGAAAGAATCCCGGAGTCGCCTTCGAGAGCGCCCTCGGCGATTTGCTTCGAGCTCTACTGACAACAAAGAGACCGCGAGCCGCCGCTGCGCTCGCTCTGCGCCCTCGGTGACCTCGGGGCGCTCGGCGTCCAGGTGCCCGTGGAGTACGGGGGCCTCGGCTTCGGGGACGGTGCGGCCTGTCCGGTGGTCGAGCGGGTGGCGCAGGCCTGCGCCTCCACCGCCGCCATCCTGATGTTCCCCTACCAGGTCGTGCGCAGGACCATCGTCTTCGGCGCGGACCCCTGGCGCGACGACGACCTGCGCGGCTTCGCCACCGGATCGCTGATCGGCGCGAGCGCCTGGAGCGAGAGGGCGACGACCAAGAACTCGCGCTCTTCGGCGGCCTGCTCATCGTGTCCGACGTGCGCACCGTCGGCTTCTGCACCGGCGTCGCGTCGGTGGTGCTCGGCGGCATCTGGTGGCTGCGCCGGGACCGCGAGGCCGAGCGCCTCTACCCGACCGCCGTGGCCGAGGACGTCCTGTCGGAGATGCTCACCCGGCCCGGTCTCGCCGACCGCTTCATCGACTCGCTCGCCGCGCGCGACAACCGCCGGATCCACACCAGCCTGCCCGACGCGGTCACCCCGCCTCCGGAGGCGGCCGCGGATGCCGCGCCCGGCGAACTGCCCGGCGCGCTGCGGCTGTCGTACGCCCGGGGCCGGATCGTCGAGGGCGGCACCGACGAGCGGCCGGTGTTCACCGCGGCCGGCTACCGGTGGGAGGTCGGCAAGGCCCGCCGCATCGTCCTGGAGACCCTGTGGGACGGGGCCTGGCACACCCTGGAGGAGGTGCGCGGGGCGGTGGCGGAGGAGTCCTGACCGCGCGTGGAGCTCTTCCTCGGCGACCTGCTCCACCGGGGCCTGGTCACCGGCACGTCCCGCTCGGTGTCCGAGGCCCTCTGAGCGGCGGGCCGGGCTCCCGGGGCACGCCT
>NZ_JBSGXB010000086.1:0-24685 GCF_053609185.1 Streptomyces sp. NPDC054956
CCCGGGCACGCCGGGGGCGGGGGGGCCCGGGGGGCGGGGGGGGGGTTGGGCCGGGCGTCGGGGCGCCCCGCGTCGAGGTGGTCGACGAGCTCGCGGGAGGCTCCGCCGAGGAGTTCGAGCAGGATCTCCTCGCGGGACTCGAAGTAGCGCAGCACGTTCGACTTGGCCAGCCCGGCCCGGCGGCTGAGTTCGTTCAGCGTGACCTGGGCGACCGGCATCTCCGTGAGCATGGCGGCGGCCGCGTCGAGGATCGCCCGGCGGCGGGCGGCCCGCTGCTCCTCGCTGCGGGCGCGCTGGAAATTCGTGGGGAGGGACACGGCAACAGCTTACAGAGCGTAGAGACCTGCGGTCTGTTGTTATCAGACCAGCGGTCTGCTAGCTTCGGAGAGGGATGACAGACCGCCGGTCTCTTATTCGTGATCAGCCGGCGTTCCGCTTCCTCCCCATATCCACTGCCGCCTTCGAGGAGCCCCGCCATGTACGCCGTCCCCGACCAGTCCGGAAAGTTCGCCGTCGTGACCGGCTCCAACAGCGGTACGGGCAAGGAAGCCGCCCGCCGCCTCGCCGAGGCCGGAGCCCGCGTGGTGCTGGCCGTCCGTACGCCCGCCAAGGGGGACACGGCCCGCGCCGAGATCCTGGCCCGCCACCCCGGGGCCGACGTGGAGGTGCGCCGGGTGGACCTGGCCGACCTCGCCTCGGTCGAGGCCTTCGCGGACGGGATACTCGCCGACGGAACCCCGCTCGACCTGCTCGTCAACAACGCCGGGGTGATGGCCCCGCCGGACCGGCTGACCACCGCCGACGGCTTCGAGCTCCAGTTCGGCAGCAATTTCCTCGGCCCGCTGGCCCTGACCGTGCGGCTGCTGCCCGCACTGCTGGCGGCCCCCGCCCCGCGGGTGGCCACGATGAGCAGCGGTACCGCCAACTTCGGGCGGATCGACCTCGACGACCTCCAGTGGGAGCGGCGGCGCTACGTCCCGATGCTCGCCTACGCGCAGTCGAAGCTGGCCGACCTGATGCTGGCCCGGCACCTGGCGGTCCTCGCCGCCGAGAACGACTGGCCGCTGCGCAGCACCGCCGCGCACCCCGGGTACACCAAGACCAACCTGCAGACCGCCGGAGCGAGCCTGCGGGGCGGCCGTCCCTCCCTCGGGAACCGGATCATGTACGCGGTCGACTTCCTCCCCAAGCAGGAGGTCGGCCCCGGTACGGAGCCGCTGCTGTACGCCGCCACCAGCCCGGAGGCGACGGCGGGCGGCTACTACGGCCCGGGCGGCCGGTTCGGCCTGGTCGGCCCCACCACCGAGGCCCGCATCACCCGCCGGGCCCTGGACCCGGCGGCCAACGCCCGGCTCTGGGAGCGGGCGGAGTCCCTCACCGGCGTCGGCCCGGCCGCGGCCGTCGCGGCGGCCCGCTGACTCCGCCCCCTCGCGGCGGCGCCCCGGCTGCGGGACCACCGGCCGACCCCTCGGCGGGGCCACCGGCCGGCCCCGCGGCGGCCCCTCCCGCCGCCCCGGCAACCGGACCCGAGCCCGCCACCGTCTCCCTCTGCGGCCCGGTCCGGCTCCCGCGCAGCGGGGTCAGCAGCCCCGAGCCGGCGATCAGCAGGCACAGCGCCCCCGCGGCCACGCTCACCGCCGGGACCCCGTGCCGGGCGGCGAGTGCCGTGAGCACCGCGGCCCCCACCGGGCCCGAGGCGTTGTGCACCGTCCAGAACGCGGAGGTGACCCGCCCGAGCAGGTGGTCGGGGGTCACCTCCTGGCGCAGGGTCATGGAGCAGACCCCGCCCAGCGTCAGCCCGAACATGCAGACGGCGGCCATCGCCGCGATCAACGGCACGCTGCGGCCGACGCCGATGGCCGCCACCGCCACGCCGATCAGCGCGACCGAGCCCAGCCAGCACGTGCCGAAGCCGAGGGTCCGGCGCAGCGGCCCGGCGGCGAAGGAGGCGCAGACGACTCCGACCCCGCTCACCGCGATCACGTAACCGACGGTCGAGGGGCCCTGGCCGAGGTCCTTCTGAAGGCGGAAGATCAGCAGGTCGGTGGCGCCCACGGTGACGAAGGTCAGCAGAGTGAGCAGGACGGTCAGCGGCCGCAGCAGGGCGTGCGTCCACAGGAAGCGGAAGCCGACCACGAACACCTCGCGCAGCGAGGTCCCCTTCGCCCGTTCCCCGGCCCGGTCGGCCTCCCCGGCCTCCCCGCGCGCCGCGAACCGGACCCACAGCAGGCTGACCGCCGAGACCAGGAAGCTGGCCCCGTCCAGGCCCAGCGCCCAGGCGCCGCCCGCCCCGGCGACCAGGAACCCGGCCACGACCGGCCCGAGCAGCGTCCCGAGGGCGAAGGTGCCCATCAGCCGTCCGTTGGCGGCCACGAGGTCCTCGGGCCCGACCAGGGCCGGCACGGCGGTCACGTACGCCACGTCGAAGAGCGTCTTCAACACGACGACCAGCACGGTCACCACGTACAGCACCCAGATCCGCGGGCCGCCCAGCGCCCAGATCAGCGGTACGGAGCCCAGCAGCAGCGCCCGCGCGAGATCGCACACGATCATCAGCCGGCGGCGGTCCACCCGGTCCACCACGTGGCCCGCGAAGGTTCCCGTCGCGATGGCGACGGCTCCGGAGACGGCGGTGATCAGGCCCATGCCGACGAGGGACCCGGTGACTTCGAGGACGAGCATCGGCAGCGCGAGCATCGATACCGAGCCGCCGAGCACCGACAGCGCCTGGCCGAGCCAGAAGACGGTGAAGTGTCTGTTGTGGCGCAGACCGCTCCGCGGGCCCGTCACCCGAGCAGGGCGTAGACGGTGGAGGCCTTCGCGGCCGGCTCCGACCCGCCCTCGGGGGTCATGGTGATGTCGGCGAAGGCCATCCGCTTGCCGAGCTTGGTGATCCGTACGTCGATCAGCACGTCGGCGCCGACCACCGGCCGCTGGAAGCTGGTGGACTGCTGGACGGTGGTCATCGGGCCGTACGCCCCGCGCGCGGCGGACACGGCGATGACGGTGGCGGTGTCGGCGGCGGCCATCAGGGCCTGCCCGGACAGTCCGCCGCCGTCCCGGGCGAGGGCGTCGGACCAGGGCAGCCTGAGCACGGCGTGCCGCTCGCCCGTCTCCTGGACGGTGAGTCCGAGGGCGAGCACCCAGGGTGCGAAGTTGTCGTTGAGGATCTTGTCCGCGTCTGCCGGTGTCAGCGTCACCGGACGATTGTGGCGGCCCTCCCGGGACCGCCACAACTCCATTACCGGATCAGGGCAGTACGCGGATCAGCGGTGCGCCGATCAGCAGTGCGCCGATCAGAGGGTGGCGGCCAGCTCCGTGCCCTGCCGGATGGCCCGCTTGGCGTCGAGTTCGGCGGCCACGTCGGCGCCGCCGATCAGGTGCGCCTCGACTCCGGCCTCGCGCAGGGCCTCGTACAGGTCGCGGCGCGGTTCCTGGCCGGTGCACAGCACGACGGTGTCGGCGGGTACGAGGCGCTGCTCGTCCCCGACGGTGATGTGCAGGCCCTCGCCGTCGATGCGGTCGTACGCGGCACCCGCGACGGAGACGACCCCGCGGTGCTTGAGCTCCGCGCGATGGATCCACCCGGTGGTGGTGCCGAGGCCCGCGCCGACCTTGGTGGTCTTGCGCTGGAGGAGGTGGACCTGGCGCGGCGGGGCGGGCCGCTGCGGGGCGGTGAGGCCGCCGGGGCCGGTGTACGAGGTGTCCACGCCCCAGTGCCGGAAGTAGACCTCGGGGTCCTGGGATGCGCCCTCGCCGCTGTCGGTGAGGAACTCGGCGACGTCGAAGCCGATGCCGCCGGCGCCGAGGACGGCCACGCGCTCGCCGACGGGGGCGCCGTCGCGCAGGACGTCGAGGTAGCTGAGGACGTTCGGGCCGTCGACGCCCTCGATGTCGGGGGTGCGGGGGGTGACACCGGTGGCGACGACCACCTCGTCGTAGCCGCGCAGGGTCTCGACGTCGGCGCGGGTGTTCAGCTTGACCTCGACCGCGTGCTCGGCGAGCTGGGTGCCGAAGTAGCGGATGGTCTCCTCGAACTCCTCCTTGCCCGGGATGCGGCGGGCGATGTCGAGCTGGCCGCCGATGTGGCCGGAGGCCTCGTAGAGGGTGACGGCGTGGCCGCGGCCGGCGGCGGAGACGGCGCAGGCGAGGCCGGCCGGGCCGGCTCCGACGACGGCGACGCGCTTCTTCAACTTGGTCGCGGAGAGCGTGAGTTCGGTCTCGTGGCAGGCGCGCGGGTTGACCAGGCAGCTGGTGATCTTGCCGCTGAAGGTGTGGTCGAGGCAGGCCTGGTTGCAGCCGATGCAGGTGTTGATGGTCTCGGAGCGGCCGGCGGCGGCCTTGGCGACGAAGTCGGCGTCGGCCAGGAAGGGACGGGCCAGCGACACCAGGTCGGCCCGGCCGTCCGCGAGCAACTCCTCGGCGATCTCCGGGGTGTTGATGCGGTTGCTGGTGACGAGGGGGACGGAGACCGCGCCCATCAGCCGCTTGGTGACCCAGGTGTAGGCGCCGCGCGGGACGGAGGTCGCGATGGTGGGGATGCGGGCCTCGTGCCAGCCGATGCCGGTGTTGATGATGGTGGCGCCGGCCGCCTCGATCTCCTTGGCGAGGTGGACGACCTCGTCGAGGGTGGAGCCGCCGGGGATCAGGTCGAGCATCGAGAGGCGGTAGATGAGGATGAAGTCCTCGCCGACGGCCGCGCGGGTGCGCCGGACGATCTCCAGCGGGAAGCGCACGCGGTTCTCGTAGGCGCCGCCCCAGCGGTCGGTGCGCTTGTTGGTGGCGGCGGCGATGAACTCGTTGACCAGGTAGCCCTCGGAGCCCATGATCTCGACGCCGTCGTAGCCGGCCAGCTTGGCGAGGCGGGCGGCGCGGACGAAGTCCTCGACGGTGCGCTCGACCTCGGCGTCGGTGAGGGCGCTCGGCACGAAGGGGCTGATGGGGGCCTGGAGCGCGCTGGGGGCGACCAGGTCCTTGTGGTAGGCGTAGCGGCCGAAGTGGAGGATCTGCATGGCGATCTTCCCGCCCTCGGCGTGCACCGCCTCGGTGATCACCCGGTGCTCCGCGGCCTCCTCCTCGGTGGTGAGGCGCGCACCGCCCTCGAAGGGCCGGCCGGCGTCGTTCGGGGCTATGCCGCCGGTGACGATCAGGCCCGCTCCGCCGCGGGCGCGCTCGGCGTAGAAGGCGGCGAGGCGCTCGAAGCCGCGCTCGTGCTCTTCGAGGCCGGTGTGCATGGAGCCCATGATCACGCGGTTCGGCAGGGTGGTGAAGCCGAGGTCCAGGGGGCTGAGCAGATGCGGGTACCGGCTCTGGGAACTCTGCGGACTCATCGGGGTGTGCCTCCTCGCGCGGGGGTGATGAACCTGTTCTAGCTGAGCGGGCGCTTATTATGCAACTAGGTGCACAACCCGGTCCGGGGCCCCCGCTGACCCCGCCGGCCCGCCGCTCCCGGGACCAAGGGCCCGACCGGCCGGGACCTGTGGCGGAGCTCACGCCCCACGACGTGGCAAAAGATCTCGGACACCGACCGCCTCGCGCGCAAGGCCGCCGCGACGGCCTCGGCCGCGGCGGAGCCGCCCGCCCCCACCGCCGCCGCGGACCCGGTCCCCGCGCCCGCGCCCGCGCTGACCTGGGACGCGTGGCTGGCCGGCAGCGCCCTGGGCGCCTCGAAGTCCTTCACGGCGCCCGGTAGCGTCTGGCCCATGACCGAGCCCCGCACCATGACGGTGAACGGCGGAACCCGCCTGTCCTACGAGGTCACCGGCCCGCCGGCCGGACCGCCCGTCCTCCTGCTCCCCGCGCTCGGGGAGACCACCGCGCACTGGGCGCCCGTACGCGACGAACTTGCGCGGGAGCGCCGGGTGTACGCCCTGGACCTGCGGGGGCACGGGCGCAGCGCGTGGACACCGGAGTACTCGCTGGAGCTGATGCGCGACGACGTGCTCGGGCTCCTCGACGCCCTCGGACTCGTCCGGGTGGACCTGGTCGGGCACTCGATGGGCGCCGTCGTGGCCCACCTGGTCGCGCAGGCCGAGCCGGCGCAGGTGAACCGGCTCGTGCTGGAGGACGTACCGGCCCCGCTCCCCCGGGAGCCGGTCGCGCCGGTACGGCCCGAGGGCGACCTGGACTTCGACTGGGACATGGTCCTCGCCGTTCGGCGGCAGCTCGACCGGCCCGATCCGGCCTGGCTGGAGGGGCTCGGGCGGATCACCGCCCCGACCCTGGTCGTGGCGGGCGGCCCCACGAGCCACGTCCCGCAGGAGGGCATCGCGGAACTGGTCCGCCGCATACCCGACGCCAGGATGACGACGATCCCGGTGGGCCACCTGATCCACACGGCCGCGCCGGCCGAGTTCACCCGGGCGGTCACGGCCTTCCTCGACGAGGTGCCCGACGTCGAGCTCGCCCGCCGCTGGCTGGCCACCGCGGGCGTGACCCGCACCGGCGAGGACGCATGGACCGACGACGAGGGCGGCCGGCTCACCTCGAACGAGGTCGCCCACGCCTGGGCCGGGCCGGCCGTCACCGACGACTCCCTCGACGTGGAAGCCCGCCTCCGGCTCGGATTCGGCCTGGTGGACCTGCTCGGGGACTACTGGGTGACCGTCGAGATCGGCTTCGCCGTCCGGGGCGCCGAGGATCCGACCACCGCCCGCGCGCTCTGGAACGGCTACCGCAGCCGGCTGGAGGCTCCAGAGATGCCCGAGGCGATCACGTACTCCCTCTGGGTCGACTGGTTCGAGAAGCGCGACACCTCGGAGCGGGCGTTCGCCGAAGTGCTCGGCCGGGACATCGGACAGCTGCTGCCCGGGGCCCCGGAGGGACTGCTGCGCCGTGCCCGGCGCGTACTGGAGTGCTCCGGGCCGGTGCCCTGGCAGGCCAAGGCGCCCGTCTACCGGACCGCCTCGGCCCTGCCCGAGCTCCACCCGGCCCTGCTCCGCGCCCTGCTGAGCAGCTACCACGACATCTACGGAAACCTCGAACCGGCCCCGGCACTCGCCCTGCTCGACACCCTGGCCCTGCCGGCCGACACCGAACACCTGGCCGCGCTGCGCACCGTACTGGCGGCCGGACACGCGAAGGACCACCGCTCCCCGGAGGCTTGGCGGGAGGCTACGGGGACCCTGCCGGGGTAACCGGGCGGAGCCGGGGTCAGACCGCTGTCTGCATGGCCGACAGGCGCCGCACGAAGAGGACGGCCAGTACCGCCGCCACGGCGAAGAGCAGGTCGGAGGCCACGTAGACCAGCAGGGAGTCACGCACCTCGGGCCGGGTCGTGGCCCCGCGGGAGACCCACCCCGCGCCGCCGGACGCCATCAGCGCCACGCCGTACGCACCGGACCATGCGACGACGGGGACGGCAGAAGCCGGCGCGAGGTTCCCGGGCAGCCGCGACGCACTGGCCGACCACACCTTCAACGCGGTCAGGCAGGGCAGGGCGAACCAACCCACGACGGGGACGAACCAGACCCCGATCGCCCAGCCCGCACCGGCTCGGAACGCCCCGGGCGCGTAGACGCCGGCGTTCACCCGGACCCGGTGGAACCAGATGATGAAGACCACTGCCGTGGGTACCGTGGCCAGCATTACCAGGCCTATCGCCACCGAGACCAGCTGCGACGACCACCCCGGTCCCGTGAACTCCGCGAAGCTTTCCATGGCCACGTACCGGTTGACCTCGGCGGCCGCGGCGAGCAGGTGGGTCACGGCGCACAGACCGAGCAGCACGGTCAGCGCCGTTGCCAGGCTCTTCGGCGAGCGCAGCAGCCGGTTCGCCGGAGGTACGCCGAGCCCAGGTGGTTTGGTGGTACCGGTGGACATGACGAGGGCCCCCCACAGGTGCGCGTTGACATGGCGAAGCCCGCCGACGGCGGCGAGCACGCAGGAACTTACGGCACCCGACCGGGCAACGCACGCTCGTGGCGCCCCCGCCGGCGGCGCCCCGAGCGTGCGGTCAGGCGCGGTGGAGGCGGATCGTGACGATCTGGAACGGGCGCAGGGTCAGGGCGACCGTGCCGTCCGCCGACGGGGCGGCGACGGCCGTGCCGTCCAACGGGCGTTCCAACAGGTCGCTCTCGGTCGCCGACGACAGGGGGAAGTCCGCCGTCAGGGTGGTACGCGCCCGGCCTCCGCGGGATTCGTAGAGGCGGACCACGACGTCGCCGGTCCGGTCCTCGGCCAGTTTGACCGCCTCGATCACCACCGCGTCGCCGTCCACCGCCACCAGCGGGGCGACCGGGCCCGCGCCAGCGACCACCCGCTCCGGCAGGTTCAGCGCGTGGCCCTCGCGGACCGCGTCGCCGATGCCCGCGCCCGGGGCGAGCGAGAAGCGCAGGGTGTGCGCGCCCTGGTCGGTCTCCGGGTCGGGGTAGCGCGGGGCCCGCAGGAGGGAGAGGCGGATCGTCGTGGTCTGGCCGCCGTCGGCCCGCATGTCGCGGGTCACGTCGTGCCCGTACGTGGAGTCGTTGAGGACGGCCACGCCCCAGCCCGGCTCCTCCGCGTGGATCCAGCGGTGCGCGCAGATCTCGAACTTGGCCGCCTCCCACGAGGTGTTGGTGTGGGTGGCCCGGTACACGTGCCCGAACTGCGTTTCCGAGGCGGTCCGTTCGGCCTTCAGGTCCAGCGGGAAGGCCGCCTTGAGGAACTTCTCGGTCTCGCGCCAGTCCACGTCCGTGACGATGTCCACCGTCTTGGCGCCGGCCCGGAGCGTGACCGACTGGACGACCGAAGAGGAGGAGCCGAACGAGCGGGCCACGCGGACCGTGGCCGCGGACGGTCCCGCTTCCGTGACCTCCAGCGCGTCCACCTCCACCAGGTCGGTGACCCGGTGGAGGTAGAACGCGTCGATGTCCCACGCGTCCCACATGTTCGGGAAGTCGGGGTGGATCTGCAGCAGGTTCGCGGCGACCCCCGGCGCGACCGACTCCCGGCCGGCCTCCAGGTCGTACGCCGACACGATCAGGCCGCGCCCGTCGATCTCCACGCGCAGCCGCCCGTTGGCGAGGACCTGCCCGCCGCCGCGGCGCTCCTCCACCGTGACCGGCCGCCCGGCCTCCGCCGGCCGTCCCGCACCGCCGGCCGGAACCCCGCGCCGGGTGTGCGGGGCGCAGTTGAAGACGAGCTCCTCCGCGCCCTGCCCCGCCAGCGCGGTCTGCGCCGCCAGGGTGATCCCGAGCAGTTCCTCCTTCACCTTCGCGTACGTCGCCCGCGCCTCCCGGTGCACCCAGGCGATGGAGGAGCCGGGGAGGATGTCGTGGAACTGGTGGAGCAGTACGGTCTTCCAGATCCGCTCCAGGTCCTCGTACGGGTAGGCGTACCCGGGGACCTTCACCGCGGCCGTGGACGCCCAGAGTTCGGCCTCGCGCAGCAGCGATTCGCTGTGCCGGTTGCCCTGCTTGGTCTTGGCCTGGGAGGTGTAGGTGCCCCGGTGCAGCTCCAGGTAGAGCTCGCCGGCCCAGACGGGCGCGTCCCCGTACTCGGCGTGCGCCTTCTCGAAGAACGCGTCCGGGCGTTCGATCTCCACGCGCGGGGAGCCTTCGAGGTCCCGCTGCCGCTTCGCGCGGGCGAGCTGCTCGCGCGTGGGGCCGCCGCCGCCGTCACCCCAGCCGAAGGGGGCCAGCGAGCGCGAACCCCGGCCCTTCTCCTGGTAGTTGCGGGCGGCGTGCGCCATCTGCGCTCCGCCGAGGTCGGAGTTGTAGGTGTCGACGGGCGGGAAGTGCGTGAAGACGCGGGTGCCGTCGATGCCCTCCCACCAGAAGGTGTGGTGGGGGAACTTGTTGACCTGGGACCAGGAGATCTTCTGGGTCAGGAACCACGTGGAGCCGGAGAGCTTGACGATCTGCGGCATCGCGGCGGTGTAGCCGAAGGAGTCGGGCAGCCAGACGTTCTTCGTCTCGATGCCGAACTCCTCCATGAAGAACTTCTTGCCGTAGAGGAACTGGCGGGCCATGGCCTCACCGCCGACCATGTTGGTGTCGGACTCCACCCACATCCCGCCGACCGGCACGAACTGCCCGTCCGCGACCTTCTTCTTGACCCGCTCGAAGAGCTCGGGCCGGTAGGTCTTGATCCAGTCGAGCTGCTGGGCCTGCGACATGGCGAAGACGAACTCGGGGTGCTCGTCCATCAGGTTGACCATGTTGGACGAGGTCCGCGAGACCTTGCGCACCGTCTCGCGCAGCGGCCACAGCCAGGCCGAGTCGATGTGGGCGTGGCCGATCGCGCTGATCCGGTGCGCGGAGGCGTGCGCGGGGGCCGCCAGCACGGCGGCGAGCCGCTCGCGGGCGGCGGCTGCCGTACCGGGTACGTCGCACAGGTCCACCGCGTCGAGGGCGGAGTCGATGGCGCGCAGGATCGCGTAGCGCCGGGCCTCGCGCTCGTCGAGCTGCGTCATCAGGTCGTAGAGGACTTCGAGGTCCTGTACGAGTTCCCAGACCTCGGTCTCGAAGACGGCGAGGTCCATCCGGGCGAGCCGGTAGAGGGGCTGGTCCGCGCTGGTCAGCCTGTCGCCCTCGTACGTGACCGAGTGGTCGACCAGGATCGGGTTGGAGGCGCCCTCGACGTACCACTCGATCCGCTCGCCGCCGGTCGCGGAGTCGGTGACGCGCACCCAGTCGTTGTACGGGTTCAGCGCCTTGATCTCCCCGCCGTCCGCGCGGTGGACCAGGCCCTCGCACTGGAAGCCGGGCATCATCCGGTCGAAGCCGAGGTCGAGGACGGCCTCGACGGTGCGGCCCGCCCAGTCGGCGGGCACGCTGCCGGTGAGCTTGAACCAGGTGGTGCCCCAGGCCGGGCCCCACGCATCGCCGATCGCGCAGGGTTCGTACGCGGCCGCCAGGCCTTCGGCGACGGGGACGGGCTCGCCGGGGGCCTCCCAGCGCTCGATGGCCAGCGGGACCGAGCGGGAGTGCACGGCCGGCTTGATGCGCTCCTTGAGGACACGGCGCAGGCGGTGTTCGGTGATGCTGCGGTCGTCGTGCATGACGGCTGCTCCAGGAGGGGGAGTACGGGCGGGGACGAGCAGGGACGGCCGGGGACGAACGGGAAGGGGCGGGGGACGAACGGGAAGGGGCGGGGCCGGGCTCCCGTCAGGTCTTGACGGCTCCCTCGCCCACGCCCTTGAAGAAGAAGCGCTGGAGGGCGAAGAAGAGGAGCACCATCGGTATCAGCGCCGCCATCGCTCCGGCGGCGATGATCCGCTGGTCGCTGACGGTGGTGGCGCCGGCCAGGGTCTTCAGGCCGAGCTGCAGGGTGTAGTTGTCGCTGTCGGTCAGGACGAGCAGGGGCCAGAGGAAGTCGTCCCAGGCGCCCATGAAGCTGGTGATGCAGACGACGGCCAGGGCTCCCTTGGCGGCCGGGAGGAAGACCCGGGTGAAGCGGGTCCACTCGTTCGCGCCGTCGAGGACCGCGGCCTCCTCCACCTCCTCGGGTACGGAGAGGAAGGCCGATCGCATGATCATGATGTTGAGGACGGAGACCGCGCCGGGCAGCCAGACGCCGATGAGGGTGTCGACCAGGCCCATCTCGCGGACCGTGAGGAACATCGAGATCATCACCGACTCGAAGGGGAACATCAGCGTCGCCACCAGCACGGTGAAGACGATCTCGCGGCCCTTCCAGGCGGCACGGGAGAGGGCGTACCCGCCCATGGCCGCGAACAGCATGTTCGAGGTGATGGCGAGGACCGCGACCGTCAGCGTGTTGCCGACGTACTGCAACAGCGGGAAGGACTCGGCCACCCGGACGTAGTTGTCGAGGGTGGGCCTCGAGGGCAGCACCCCGGCGTACACGTTCTCGGTGCGGCCGCGGATCGAGGTCAGGAACTGCCAGACGATCGGCCCGAGCATGAGGACGAGCATGAGGAGGAGCGTGGCGTACCGGCCGGCGAGGCCGATCCAGTACCGCCGCGCGTCGGCCCCGACGCGTTTGCCCGCCTTGCTCGGCTTGCCTGCCTTGCCCGCCTTGCCCGCCTTGCTCGCGAGGGAGGAGAGGGTGCTCAACTTTCGTCTCCCTTCGACAGCCGGCGGCCCAGCAGGCTGAAGACCAGCGTGAGGAGGAACAACAGGATGGAGATGGCGGCCGCGTAACCGGTCTCGCCGGAGAATCCGAGGCCGACCTGCCGGATGAGGAAGGGCAGCGTACGGGCGCCGCCGCCGGGACCGCCGCTCTCGCCGCCGAGGATGTAGATCTCGGTGAACACGCGGAGCGCGGAGATGGCGGAGAGGGTGCCCACCAGCAGCATCATCGGCTTCACCTGGGGGACGGTGATGCTGAAGAAGCGGCGTACGGGGCCGGCGCCGTCGAGCGCCGCGGCCTCGTGGAGCGAGGTGGAGACGTTCCCGAGGGCCGCCAGGTAGAACACCATGTAGTAGCCGAGGCCCTTCCACACGGTGACGATCATCGCGGAGACCAGCAGCATGGTGCTGTCGGTCAGGAACGGGATCGGTTCGCAGATGATGCCGATCTTCTGGAACAGGGTGTTGACCAGGCCGTCGCTGCGCAGCACCCACTGCCAGATGAGGCCGACGACCACCGCCGAGGCGATCACCGGGGTGTAGAACGCCGAGCGGAAGAAGCCGATCCCGGGGACCTGCGTCTGTACGAGGACGGCGAGGGCCAGCGGCAGGAACACCAGGCACGGTACGACGACCACGAGGTACAGCACGCTGTTGCCGGTGGCGACCCAGAAGTCGGAATCGGCGAAGGCGCGGGTGTAGTTGTCGAAGCCGACGAATCCGCCGCCGCGCAGGATCTGCGCGTCGGTGAAGGAGAGGATCACGGTGTTGACGAACGGCCAGAGGCTGAACATCGTCACCATCACCAGGCCGGGGGCGAGGAAGAGGTACGGGGTCCACCACGTGCGGTGACGCAGCCCGGTCTCGGCCTCCATGGCCCGCTTCGCCTTCTTGGCCGCCTTCGCGGTCGCTTCCCCGGTCGCTTCCCCGGTCGCTTTCGCGGGCACTTCGGTGGCCTCTTCCGCCGTCACTTCCGGACCGTCTTGGCGAGGAGCCTGTTCGCCTCTTCCTGCGCCTTCTTCACGGCCGTCTTCGCGTCCTGCTCGCCCTTGATGGCCTTCTGGACCTCGCGCACGACCGCGTCGCCGACCTGATTGGTCCACTGGACGGGGGTGTTGGCGTCGAGGCCGGCGCCCTTGAGCTGTTCGGCGCCGACCGCGCGGGCCACCGTCTCGGCATCCTTGCCGTCGCCCCTGTCGGAGAAGTAGGGGTCGGCCAGCCCGACGGCGTTCGACGGGTAGATGGTCGCCTTCTTCGAGAACTCCACCTGGTTGGGGCCGTTGGTGACCCACTTGGCGAACTCGGCCGCCGCGTCCAGGTGCTTGCTGTCCTTCCTGATGCCGAGCGACTGCGCGTAGACGCCGATGTGGCCGAGCGTGCCGGTGACGGCGTTCGCCACCTGCGTGTTCGCGTAGATCTGCGGCGCGTTCTGCTTGATGTCCCTGACGAAGCCGGGGGACCCGGGACCGAAGACGAGCTTGCCGGCGCCGTAGAGCTGGTTGATGTCGTCCGACTTGAGCAGGGACTCCTTGGGCATGGCGCCCTTGCCGTACAGGTCCTTCATCCGCTCGACCCACGCGACGGCCTTGTCGGTGTCGAAGGTGAACGCGTCCTGTGCGGCGTTCAGGATCGGCACGCCCATCTTCTGCCAGTCCCCGGGCAGCCGGCCCTTGGGGTCGGCCATGAAGGCGGAGTACTGGCCGCCGGACCTGGCCGCGATCTGCTCGGCGCAGTCGAAGAACTGCTCGACGGTGGTGGGCGGCTTCGCCGGATCGAGGCCGACCTTCCCGAAGAGCTCCTTGTTGTACGTGAGGATCTCCGGGGTCACGTACCAGGGGTAGGCGAACACGCCGTCCCCCTTGCCGGGAAGCTTGAACTGCTCCCAGGCGCCCGGCACGTACTCCCTGGAGATCTCCGGGTCGAGCTTGGCCACGTCGGCGAGCATGCCCCGGTCGGCGAGGAGCTGGAAGCTGTCGGTGGAGAGGTTGACGACGTCGGGGAGGGCGCCGGCCTGGGCGTCGGCGACGAGTTTCTCGTTGTAGCCGTCACCCGGTACGTCCTCCCATTTGACCTCGGCGTCCGGGTGGGCCTTCTCGAAGGAGTCGATGACGCCCTGCACGTAGGACGTGAAGACCGGCTTCAGCTGGAGGGTGCGGAACGTGATCTGTCCGGACACCTTTCCGGTCTTCTCTCCCTCCTTCACGTCCGCGGCGCCGCCGCTGACGCCGCACGCGGAGGTCGCGAAGAAAGTACCGGCCACGAGTGTGGCGATGGCCATGCGCGTCACGTTCCTACGGGTCATCGTCGCCGCCTTCGGGGGGAGTTCCGGCCTCGTCGCCGGAGCGCTGGGCCCAAACTCACCCGAAATCAAGTCCGCGTCAATACGACCACAGTCCCGGGCGGCAGGTACCCGTACGTCCCGCATTACGGCAGCACCAACTCACCCAGTCCTAAAGTCGCTCCACCACACCAAGCATGACCTGCACTGATGCGCATTAGTTCCAAAAGGGTTTGGCGTGATATCGATTAGACAATGAACATGTCCGACCGTCAGAAGTTGACTTCTTATCGCCTGTTCACGAGGGCTTGCACTAATGCGCTTTATCACGCATACCATGCAGCGCATACCGCGAAGAATGCCTGCCTCTCCTGCCGACCCCGACCGCACGGATCGCCGGTGGAAGTGGGATCGACGGTCATGGCCGAACCCGGCGTGGGGCTGTGGCGGTTGAGTGCGGGCCGCCGGGGGGCTCGGGCGAATCCCGATACCCCGTGGTGGCCGCGGGGGCGGGCGGGGTAGGTTCGGCGGCACGGCGTGTAGCTCAGCAGCCAGAGCACCGAACTGCACATTCGGAGGGCGCAGGGGCAGGACCTGCCACGCCGGCGATGAACGAGAACACGACGGCGCCACCGCGGGTCGCCCTGCCCTCCTGGGTCACCCCCGCCCTGACGCTCACCCGGCTCCGGCCCTACGAACGGGAAGCCGCCCGGTCGGCCGGCGTGCCGGAGAGCCGCCGCGCCCTCTTCGAGTACGGACTCACCGGGCCCGGCACGGCCCGGTCGTGGTCGCTCCTGGAGTCCGGGCGCTACGAGATCCACGCGCCCGAGGAAGCCGCACTGCTGTGCGTGGCGTGGCTGCTGCGGGCCGACCGGCTGGACGCCGCCGCCGAACTGACCGCGCTCCTCGCCCCGTTCGCCGACCGGCTGCCGTTCACCCCGCGCCCCGAGGCCGTCGGCCCCGCGTACGCCGCCCCCGGATTCACCGGCCCCGAGGTCATCGGACCGGCCCGCGAGGCGGCCCGGCTGCTGGCGCGGCAGCGACCGAACCCCGCCGTCGCGGCGCAGCGCGAAGCGCTGACCGTATGGCGGCCCTTCGAGGACGAGCTGCTCGCGTACTGGCTGCGCGCGTACGCGAGCAGCGCGCACGCCTCGCGCCCCGAGGGCGCCGCCCTGCTGGAGCGGTACGCGGCCCTGGCGGCGGCGCACCCGTTGACCCGCCGGCACCGCGACCCCAAGTCGAACGCCGCGATCCTGCGACGGGCGCTGGAGGAGACGGTCGCGGGCCGCGAACTGTCGCCCCGGCAGGCCGGTTTGCTGCGGCACGCCGTCACGTCGATGGTGGCCAGGCGCGGCCGGCCCGGTTCCCCCGGGCACACCCGGCTACGGCAGGAACAGGTCCGCCAAGCCGCCCTCGGGCACGGTCCGTTCGCCCCGGCCGACCCCACCGACCCCGCAGACCCGGAAGCCGTGACGCCCGGCATCGACGCGCCGTCCGACCTGGCCGCCGCCGAGGAGGCCCGGGCGGTGTGGCAGGCCGGGCTGTCCTCCGTACGCGTGCCGGCCGCCCTGGGCCTGGCGCTCGCGCAGGGCTTCCACCCGGAGGCCGGCGACCCCGCGCTGCGGACCCTGCTGGCCAAGCTGTACCGGGGAGCCCACCGGCACACCTACCTCCTGGGGGACTTGACCCGCCTCGCGGACCTCCCCTGGGTCCGCGCGGTCGCGGGAGCGCCCGTACGGGAACCGGCGGCGCTCGCCGCCGCACTGCGCGGGCTCGCCGACTTCGCCCTGGAGGGCTCCGCGCAATCCACCGCCGACCCGCGCCTGCCGCTCCTGAGCGGGCTGGCCGGGCTGGCCGAGGTGGCCGGGGTCCGCGTGTCGTTCGCCACGGAGCCGTTCGGCCACCGGAACTTCGGGCGCGCGACCGCCGAGGTCCTGTCCGCCGCACGGGCGGCCGCCGAGTTGCTGCGCGGGAAGCCGTACGAGCGATACCACGGCATCGACTACGAGGCGGTCCGGACGATGGCCGACGCCGGCGACCGGGAGGGCTTCGCCCTGCTGTGCTCCGCGCGTGCCGGCCACCCGTCGCCCGGTCTCCGGTTCACCGATCACCGGAGCTCCCCGGACCTCACCGCCGAACCCGCGGTGATCGAGCAGGTCCGGATCCTCACGGCCGGCAACCTCGCCACCCTGGTCCACCGGCTCGGCGCCACCCCCAGCTCCGGCTGGGACGGCCTCGCCCGGGCCGCGTTCGCCTCGGCCGCGCGCCGCCGGTCGGCCACCCCGAAGCGGGCCTCGCGGGCCTGGCGGCACCTGTTGTTCCACCTCTCGATGTGCGACGCCGAGCAGCGCGCGGCCGTCCTCGGCTGGATCGAGGACGAGACCGCCCGCCTCCCGCCCGGTACGGCCGCGCGACTGGCCCCGCGGGTCGCGCGGCTCCGTCGCGCGATGGAGTAGCGAGCCGGAACCCTGCAGCGGCGCCGGTGGCGGCCCACCACCACGAGGTCGGCCCGCTGGGACGCGGTGACCAGCCGGCCCGCAGGATCGCCGGGGGGCGACCACCGGGCAGGGCGCCTGCGCCGCGCAGGCCTGGCTGTTGGAGCCGAGCAACAGGCTGGCGAAGCCGCCGAGTCCGCGCGAGCCCATGACCAACAGCTGCGCGCCCGAGGCCAGTTCGGTCGGGGTGGCGGCGGGCGCGCCCTCGCGGGAGACGTAGCCGACGGGCGGGAGGTCCCGGCGTCCGGCCAGCCGGGCCCTGACCGCACCGAGCACCGGATCGGTGTCCCACACGGGCGGCGGTACGAGGGCCTCGCCCGGGGCGGCGACGCGCGGGTGGTCCGGCCGTACGTGCGCCACGCGGATCTCCGCCCCGCGCGCACGGGCGGTCTCCAGGGCCCGGTCCAGGGTTCTCAGGCTGTGCTCCGAGCCGTCCACGGCGGCCAGGACGGGCTGGGGGAGGGTGCGGGCGCCGGTGACGGCGGAGTCGGTCTGCATGCCTCCGCCCTCCGGCGGCGCGGGCGCGCCGGGCAGGGACCGAAGGCCCTACTTCATGCGGTAGTCGGCCTTCTCCGCGAGCTTGCCGTCCTTGAAGCAGAAGCGCAGCACCGTGTCGCTGTCCCCGGCGCTGGACAGGTACCAGGAGCACTGGCTGTCCGCGGGAACGGCGGGGCCGCCCTCCTTGAGGGCACCCTTGACGAAGGTGTCACCCGAAGGCAGCTTGGCGCGGACGTCGGTCTCGGAGTCGCCGACCTTGACGGCCTCGTACACCTTCGGGTCGACGAGGGTCTTGTCGGCCACGTCCTTGACCTTGCCTATGCCGAAGAGCAGCAGGACGAGCAGTCCGATCCCCAGGACCACGGCCACCAGACAGCCGATCAAACATCCGTTGCGTCGTGCCACGTCCCGCTCCTCGTAGGTCCATCGGACGGTTTCCGTCCGTCTTCACGACTGTCGCAAGCGGCGGGCTTCCCGCGCTGTTCTCCAAAGTCTTCGGTCCGCGCAACGATCGTCGTTCGAGGTCGGACCCGGTGTGGCATGTATACAGGATGAGAACGACTATTCGGATGAACCGTGAGGAATCATAGTGAGCCAGAACACCGAGCCTCTGATCGTCGTCGGCGTGGACGGTTCGAACCACTCGAAGCAGGCACTGCGCTGGGGAGTTGCCCAGGCCAAGGTCATCGGCGGCCGGGTGCACGCCGTCATGAGCTGGGAGTGGAACACCAACCCGTTCGGCATCAGCCCGTCCGCACAGGACGAGCTGGTCACCGCGGAGGAGGCGGCCCGGCAGAAGCTCGCCGACACCGTGGCCGAGGCGGTCGGCACCTCGCCGGGCGTTCCGGTCTTCCGCCGGGTGGAACAGGGCACGCCCGGGCAGGTTCTGGTGGACGCCTCGAAGGAGGCGGCGCTCACGGTCGTCGGCACCCGCGGCTACGGGGGCATCAAGGGCGCACTGCTGGGATCGGTGAGCCAGCAGGTGGTGCAGTACGCGGCCAGCACGGTGGTCGTGGTCCGGGAGGACGGCTCCGCCTGACCGGGACCGGGACCGGGACCGCCGCGGCGGCGCGGCGCGCAGACGCGCGCGGCCGCACCGAGGCCCCCGCCGCCGCGCCCCTCAGGACGGCGCGCGGCCCAGGTCCGCCGGGTCGGTGTTCGCTCCGCACAGCACCACCGCGACCCGCTCGCCCGGCGGCCGCGGGGCGACGCGCACCGCCGCCAGCGCCGTGGCCGCGCCCGCTTCGACCACGATGCGGTGCTCCTCCCACAGCGCGCGCCGGGCGGCGGTGATCGCCGCGTCCGGGACCAGCACCGACTCGGCGTTCTCCGCCCGTACGGCGGCCAGCGCGTCGGCGGAGACGCGGGTCGCCCCGAGCGAGTCGGCGGCCACCGAGTCCACCGGGACGTCCACGAGCCGGCCCGCCTCGAGGGCCGCGTTCAGGGCCCGGCAGTTCTCCGGTTCGGCCGCGACCACCCGTACGCCGTGCTCCCGCGCGGCGGTCGCGATCCCGGCGAACAGCCCGCCGCCGCCGACCGCGACGACGACCGTGTCGAGGCCGGGCAGCGCGGCGCGGATCTCGTCGAGCAGGGTCCCGGCGCCCGCCGCGATGAGCGGGTGGTCGTACGCGTGGCTGCTCAGCGCGCCGCTCGCGTCGGCGAACTCCCGGCAGGCCGCGAGCGCTTCGGCGTACCGGTCGCCGACGAGCCGTACGTCGGCCCCGTAGCCCCGCAGCCGCTCCACCTTCACGCGCGGGGCGGTGCCCGGCAGGAACACGGTGGCGGGCACGGACTCGGCGCGGGCCGCCCAGGCGCAGGCGAGACCCGCGTTGCCGCCGGAGGCGATGGTGACCCCGGCGTCGGGCAGGGTGCCGGCGGCGCGGTGGGCCGCGAGGAAGTTGCGGGCGCCGCGGGCCTTGAAGGAGCCGGTGTGCTGGAGGTACTCCAGGGCGTACGAGATCCCCCCGCCCGCCGGTATCACCGTGACGGGTCGCACCGCCCCGGCGATCCGGTCGGCGGCGGCGCGCACGGCGGCGTAGTCGAGCTGCTGTTCCACGGAATCGCTCCTCTGTTCACGCGTGTTCCACGAGACGGGCCGCCGGCACGCACCGGCGGCCCCCCGGTCGGGCGGCCGGACGGTCAGGCGACCGGCCGAGCCGCCTCGATCAGCTGGCGCAGGGCGCCGTAGTACACCTCGTGGTCGGTCAGGGCGGGCAGTACGTCGGCCAGCCCGCCGGAGAGCACCGGGAAGGCGGCCGGGTCCAGGGCGGCCAGCGCCGCGCGCGAGGCGGCGGTGACTCCGGCCGGATCCCGGTGGTCGACGAAGGCGGCGCTGCCCAGGGTCAGCAGGTACATCCGCCGGTACACGGTCATGGCCTCGGCGGGGGTCATCCCGGCGGCCACGCTGTCGGCGAGCGCCGGCTCCACGAGCCGGGCCAGCAGCTGCCGTCCGAGCCAGGGGCGGCCGCCGCGCAGGGCCAGCAGACCGGGGTGGGCCACGAGGAGCCGGTAGAGGGCGGTGAACCGCTGCTCGGTGGCCTCGGCCCAGCCGGTCCCGGCGGGGACGGGCGGCAACTGCGCGGCCAGGTGCTCGGTGCACAGGTCGAGCAGGCCGGCGAGGTCCACGCAGCGCCGCTGGACGGTGGCGTGCGAGACGTCGAGCCGGTCGGCCAGCGCGCGGAAGCTGAGGGCGGCCGGCCCCTGCTCGTCGAGGATCCGCAGGGCGGCGGCGGCGATCGCCTCGGGTGTGGCGCGGTCCAGGGCGGCTGATCTTCTCGGCATGAGATACACCGTATCAGCCGCTGTCACATCCAGCGTCACAGTCATCACCGGGGCCACCCTCGCACTCCCCCGTTCAACCCCTTCGCGTGTGCTCGACTACACCCATATTGCTGGTCATTGACAGATAACCCTCGACTTATGTTGACAGCGGGTAGTCACACCGCTGCACTGGGCGATCGACAGCCCCCACGTCAAGGAGACTCCGTGCCGCCTCGCCTGCGTGCGTCGCTCCCCTGTCTGACCGCGGCCGCCTTGCTGGCCCTCGCGCTCTGTCCCGCCCCCGCGACGGCCGAGCCCACCGCGACATCGGAAACCCCGCTCGCGCTCACCCCGCCCATGGGCTGGAACAACTGGGCGCACTACATGTGCGACATCGACGAGGCCAAGGTCGTGGCGAACGCGGACGCGCTCGTGTCCACCGGCCTCGCCGCCAAGGGCTACGACACCGTCACCATCGACGACTGCTGGATGACCAAGAGCCGCGACGCGAACGGCAACCTCGTCGTCGACACCGAGAAGTTCCCGCACGGCATGGCCTGGCTCGGCGAGTACCTGCACGCCAGGAACCTCAAGTTCGGCATCTACCAGGACGCCGGCAGCCTCACCTGCGAGCGCTATCCCGGCAGCGGCTCCCCCGAGGGCGGCGGGCCCGACCACTACGCCCGCGACGCCCGGCAGTTCGCGTCCTGGGAGGTCGACTACGTCAAGATGGACGGCTGCAACCTGTGGGTGCCCGAGGGCTCCACGAAGGAGCGGGCCTACCGGGACGCCTACAACTCGGTCGCCAGGGCGCTGCGCGACAGCGGGCGCGACATGGTGCTCTCCGCCTCCGCGCCCGCCTACTTCCAGCAGGGCGAATGGGGCGGCAACGACTGGCACAAGGTGCTCGACTGGGTCGGCGAGACCGGCCAGCTGTGGCGCGAGGGCCGGGACATCAAGGTGTACAAGCCGGCCGCGCCGGACACCTCGCGGTGGAGCTCGGTCATGGGCAACTACGGCTACAACCGCTGGCTCGGCCGGTACGCGGGCCCCGGCAACTGGAACGACCCCGACTTCCTGATCGCGGGCGCCCCCGGGCTCACCGCGGCGGAGAGCCGCAGCCAGGTCGGCCTGTGGGCCATGATGGCCGCGCCGTTCATCCTGTCCTCGCAGGTCTCCGCGCTCGACCCGGCCGGGCTCGCGGCCCTCGGCAACACCGACCTGATCGCGCTCGACCAGGACCCGATGGGCCGTCAGGGCGCGGTGGTCTCCTCCAACGCCACCTTCGACATCCTGGTACGGCCGCTCGCGAACGGGGACCGCGCCGTCGCCGTCCTCAACCGCTCCGGTGCCGCCCGTACCATCCGCGTTCCGCTCGACGAGGTGGGTCTGTCCTCCTGCAGCGTCGACGCGAAGGACCTGTGGAGCGGGGAAGTCCGCGAGGTCTCCGACGCGTTGACCGGCACGCTGGCCGCGCACGACACGGCCGTCTGGCGGCTCACCCCGCGGGCCGGCTGCGCTCCGGCCGTACCGACCGGCCAGATCGCGGGCCAGGGCTCGCGCCAGGGCGCCGCGTGCGCCGACGGGGCGAACACCACCGGTGTCGGCGCCGTCGTGATGTCCGCCTGCACCGGCGCCCCCGACCAGCGCTGGACCATGGGCCGGGACGGCGCCCTGCGGCTGGCGGGCGACTGCCTGACGGCGGGCCCCGAGGGCACGGTGGAGCTCGCCGCCTGCTCCTCCGACCACCGGCGCCGCGATCCGGACCAGAGCTGGACCCAGCACCGCGACGGATCCCTGGTCGACGGGACGAGCGGGCTCTGCCTGACGGCGCCCGCCCCCGCCGCGGTCCCCGCCGATCCCGGCACCCCCGCCGAGCGGCTGAGCCTCACCCCCTGCGGCGACCACCGGGTCGACCAGGTCTGGTCCCTGCCGGTCTGACGGCCCGCGCCCATGGGGAAGCAGACCGGGGACCACCCGGGGACGCAGACAGGGATCAAGCCACCGCCCGGGCCGACGAGGCCTGCGGAGACGACCGAGACGAGGACGACGCGTATGCCGGGCCCCATCCCACGAAGCGGCCGGGCCGGGCGGGTGCGCCGCCGGGTCACGCTGGCCGCGCTGCCCGCGGCCCTGTTCACCCTGGCGGTCGCCGGGGCCGCCCCCGAGGCCACGGCCCGGGGGTCCCGGTCCCCCGCACCCGCCGGTGCGGGCCACGAGGTACGGGACCCCCGGGCCCGGGCGGCCGCACAGACAGCCGCCGGGGCGGGCGCGGAGGAAGGCGCGAAGGCGGACGCGAAGGCCCGGTCGGGTGCCCCCGACCGGGCGGCGCCCCGGCCGCGGGCCTTCGACCCCGCCCCCGCGCGGGCCGCCCTGGAGCGGCTGCTGCCGCGCCACGCCGCGCAGTTCACGCTGGTGCCGGACCCCGCCGCGGCGAAGGACGCCTTCACCGTCTCCGGGACGGCCGGCGCGATCACCGTCCGGGGTTCCACCGGCGCCACCCTGCTGACCGGGGTCGGCTGGTACCTCCAGCACGTCGCCGGAGCCGACATCGGCTGGCCCGGCGACAGCATCGGGATGCTGCCCGCCGAGCTGCCCGCGGTGCCCGCCCCGGTCACCCGGAGCGCCGTGGTGGCGCACCGGTACGCCCTGAACGACACCGACGACGGGTACACGGGCCCGTACCGCACCTTCGAACAGCACCAGCGGCAGATCGACCTGCTCGCCCTGCACGGCATCAACGAGGTGTTCGTCCAGGTCGGCGCCGAGTACCCGTACTACCGGGCGCTCCAGCGCTTCGGGTACACGGCCGGGGAACTGCGCGAGTGGATCCCGGGCCCCGGCCACCAGAGCTGGTGGCTGCTGCAGAACCTCAGCGGCTTCGGCGGCCCGGTCACCGAGCAGCTGATGAAGGCGCGCGCCGAGCTGGGCGGCAAGATCGCCGAGCAGCTCCGCGGCCTCGGCATGACCCCGGTGCTGCCGGGCTACTTCGGCACCGTGCCGCCGTCCTTCGCCGAGCGCAACCCGGGCGCGGTGACAGTGCCGCAGGGCGACTGGGCGGGCTTCGACCGGCCGGACTGGCTGGACCCGGTCTCGCCGGTGTTCTCGAGGCTGGCTGCGGCCTACTACGCCGAGCAGCGGGCCGTGTTCGGGGACAGCACGATGTACCGGATGAGCCCGCTGCACGAGGGCGGGCAGACCGGTTCGGTCGACGTGAAGGCGGCCGCCGGCGCGGTGCAGAAGGCGCTGTGGGCGGCCCATCCGGGGGCGTCGTGGGCGGTGCTGGGCTGGCAGGACGATCCGACGAAGGAGCTGCTGGCCGGGGTGGACACCTCGAAGCTGCTGATCCTCGACGGGTTGTCGGACCGCTACAACCGCCTCGACCGCGAGACCCGTTGGGGCGGTGCCCCGTACGCGATGGGCACCATCTACAACTTCGGCGGGCACACGACGGTCGGCGCGAACACCTCCGTGTGGATCGACCGGTTCGGGTCCTGGCGGGCGAAGGCCGACAGCGCTCTGACCGGCATCGCCTATCTGCCGGAGGCCACCGGAACCAATCCGGCGGCCTTCGACCTCTTCACCGACCTCGCGTGGGAGCCGGGTCCGATCGACCAGAAGCAGTGGTTCGCCGACTACGCGGGCCGCCGGTACGGGCGGCCGGACGCCGAGGCCGCGGCGGCGTGGGAGGAACTGCGCAAGGGCCCGTACAGCACCTCCTCGGGGCTGTGGTCGGAGTCCCAGGACAGCCTGTTCTCGGCGCGGCCGAGCCTGACGGCGGTGGGCTCCGCCTACTGGAGCCCCAAGGCGATGCGCTATCCGGCGGGTTCGGTGCGCCGCGCGCTGGACCACCTCCTCAAGGTCGATCCGGCGCTGCGCGGCTCCAGCGCCTACCGCTTCGACCTGGTGGACACCGCCCGGCAGGCCCTCGCCAACCACTCCCGGGTGCTGCTGCCGCGCATCAAGGCGGCGTACGAGGCCCAGGACCTGGCCCTGTTCCGTGAGCTGACCGGCGAATGGGCGGACCGAGAACGGCAGTTGGACGCGCTCGTCGGATCCGACCCGAACTTCCTGCTCGGCTCCTGGCTGTCGGCGGCCCGCGCGCACGGCGCGGACGAGGCCGAACGGGACCGGTACGAGTACGACGCCCGCTCGATCCTGAGCGTGTGGGGCCGGCAGAGCACCAGCGAGGGCGGCTTCCTGCACGACTACGCGAACCGCGAATGGTCCGGCCTGGTCTCGGAGTTGTACGCCCGGCGCTGGTCCTCGTACTTCGCCTCGCTGGAGGAGGCGCTCGTGCGGCGGGCCGCGCCGCGCGCGATCGACTGGCACGCCTTCGAGGAGGACTGGGCGCGGCTCACGACCCGCCACGCGGACCGGCCGAGCGGGGATCCGTACGTCCTGGCGGCCGGGATCGCGGCCACCCTGCCGGAGGTCAAATGACCTACGCCCCGGGCGCCTGCGGGGATGCCCGAACGGGCTGACCTTCACCCTCCCGTGGGAATCCACCCACCCTCGCGAGGGAGCCGCGAGCCGAGCTCCAGCCGGAAGGACGGAGCGCTGGGTTCACTGGCGGAAATCGATCAGGGGCGGCCTCCGGAGCAACCGGCGGCCGCCCCTTCCGACGCCGGGAGCACCCT
>NZ_JBSGXB010000087.1:0-24135 GCF_053609185.1 Streptomyces sp. NPDC054956
GCCCTCGTCGACCGGGTCGGCGGAGCCGTCTCCGACCTCACCGCCGCCACCGTCGCCGGGGCGTCCGCCAGAGCGTTCAGCAGACCGCCGAGCACCTCGCGCTGATCGGCGGTCAATGGAGCCAGGATCTCCTCTGCGGCGCCGGTTCGCGCGTTGCGCAGCTGCCGCAGCGTGGCGCGGCCGGTCTCGGTGAGCTCGATCCTTATGACGCGCCGGTTCGCCGGATCGGGCACGCGGCGCACGCATTCCGCGCCCTCCAGGCCGTCGACGAGCGTGGTCACGGCTCGGGGGACGACCTCCAGCCGGGCGGCGAGGTCGGCCATCCGGGGCGGCTGCGCGGCGGAGAGGTGGGCCACCGTGCGCAGCAGGCGGGACTGGGCCGGCGTGATGCCGAGCGGCTCCAGATGGCGCTTCTGGATGCGGTGCAGGCGCCGGGTCAGGCGCAGCAGCTGCTCGGCCAGGATGCCGTCGGTGCTGTCGGTCTCGGAAGCGGTGCTCATGCTGCGGTCCTCATAATGGGAACAGTATCAGGACCAGACTCATTGTGAGTATAGGTAACAATGAGCTATGATCATGCGAGTCTCGTCCGCTGTCATGAAGGAGGCCCATGCGCCCCAAAGAACCCGAGTGGACCCCATCGAAGGAATCCCTGGACCCGAGCGGTCCCTCCCCGTCCGAGCGGCCGCGTGAGCTGCGCCGCATCGTCGGCCTGTTCCGGCCCTACCGCGGCCGCCTCGCGATCGTCGGCCTGCTCGTCGCCGCCTCCTCGCTGGTCGGCGTCGCCTCGCCGTTCCTGCTGAAGGCGATCCTCGACGTCGCCATCCCGCAGGGCCGTACCGGGCTACTCAGCCTGCTCGCCCTCGGCATGATCGCGACCGCCGTCGTCACCAGCGTCTTCGGCGTGCTCCAGACCCTGATATCCACCACGGTCGGCCAGCGGGTCATGCACGACCTGCGCACCGCCGTCTACGCCCAGCTCCAGCGGATGCCGCTGGCCTTCTTCACCCGCACGCGCACCGGCGAGGTGCAGTCCCGCATCGCCAACGACATCGGCGGCATGCAGGCCACGGTCACCTCCACGGCGACCTCCCTCGTCTCCAACGCGACGGCCGTCATCGCCTCCGTCGTCGCGATGCTCGCGCTGGACTGGCGGCTCACGATCGTCTCGCTGCTCCTGCTGCCCGTCTTCGTGTGGATCAGCCGCCGCGTCGGCCGCGAACGCAAGAAGATCACCGCGCAGCGCCAGCGGCAGATGGCCACCATGGCCGCCACCGTCACCGAGTCCCTGTCGGTCAGCGGCATCCTGCTCGGCCGCACGATGGGCCGCGCCGACTCCCTGACCAAGTCCTTCGCCGAGGAGTCCGAGCAGCTCGTCGACCTCGAAGTGCGCTCCAGCATGGCCGGGCGCTGGCGGATGTCCACCATCGGCATCGTCATGGCCGCCATGCCCGCCCTCATCTACTGGGCGGCCGGCATCGCCCTGCAGACCGGCGCGCCCTCCCTCTCCGTCGGCACCCTCGTCGCCTTCGTCACCCTCCAGCAGGGCCTGTTCCGGCCCGCCGTGAGCCTGCTGTCGACCGGCGTCCAGATCCAGACCTCCCTGGCACTGTTCTCCCGCATCTTCGAGTACCTCGACCTGCCGGTGGACATCACCGAACGCGAGGACGCCGTCCGCCTCGACCGCGCGAAGGGCGAGGTCCGGCTGGAGGACGTGCACTTCGAGTACGACGCCAAGAGCGGACCCACCCTGACGGGCATCGACATCACCGTCCCGGCCGGCGGCTCCCTCGCCGTGGTCGGCCCGACCGGATCCGGCAAGAGCACGCTGAGCTACCTCGTCCCCCGCCTGTACGACGTCACCGGCGGCCGGGTCGCCCTCGACGGGGTGGACGTCCGCGACCTCGACTTCGACTCGCTGGCCCGCTCCATCGGCGTGGTCTCCCAGGAGACCTACCTCTTCCACGCCTCCGTGGCCGACAACCTGCGCTTCGCCAAGCCCGACGCCACCGACGAGGAAATAGCGGAGGCGGCCCGCGCGGCCCAGATCCACGAGCACATCGAATCCCTGCCCGACGGCTACGACACCCTGGTCGGCGAGCGCGGATACCGGTTCTCCGGCGGCGAGAAGCAGCGCCTGGCCATCGCGCGCACCATCCTGCGCGACCCGCCCGTACTGATCCTCGACGAAGCCACCAGCGCACTGGACACCCGCACCGAGCACGCCGTGCAGCGGGCCATCGACAACCTCTCCCAGGGGCGCACCACCATCACCATCGCCCACAGGCTCTCCACCGTCCGCGACGCCGACCAGATCGTGGTGCTCGACGGAGGCCGGATCGCCGAGCGCGGAACCCACGAGGAGCTCCTCGCGGCGGACGGCCGGTACGCGGACCTCGTCCGGCGGGACCGGGAGACCGCACTCAAGCCGACTGCACTCGAGCCGACTGCACTCGAGCCAACACCGGTGAACGTGTGATCGTATGACCGGCGCACGGGTCGGATGCCGGAAATATGGCGCTTCGCGGGTTAGCGTTCCCGCATGCGTCAAGAGAACCGGCCGCCGTCACCGCGCCGTTCCCGGCTCACCCGCCGGGGCCGGCTGGCGCTCTTCCTCGGCACGCTCCTGGGTCTCGGGACGGCCGTCCTGATCCCCTTGCTGCCCGGTGAGGAAGCGCCCGAGAAGCCGCGCCAGTTGCTGATCCCCGAGGGCTGGCGGGCCCCGCAGGTCTACGCCGCCATCGACCGCGAGCTGAAGCTCCCGGCCGGCTCGGCCAAGGCGGCGGCCGCGACGGCCGCCCTTCCGTTGCCCGCCGAGGCGAAGGGGAACCCGGAGGGCTACCTCTTCCCGGCCACGTATCCGGTGACCTCCACGTCGACTCCGGCCGCCCTGCTGACGTACATGGTCGAGACGGCCAACAAGAAGCTCGCCACCAAGGCCGTCACGGACGGCGCCAGGGCCCACGGGATGACCCCGTACCAGACGGCCACGCTCGCCAGCATCATCGAGGCGGAGGCCGACACCCGCGCCGACATGGGCAAGGTCGCCCGGGTGGTGCACAACCGGCTGGCGAAGTCGATGCCGCTCCAGATGGACTCCACCATCAACTACGCGCTCGACCGCAGCACGGTGGACACCAAGCTGAGCGAGACGAAGATCGACAGCCCCTTCAACACGTACGAACGCCAGGGCCTGCCGCCCACGCCGATCGACAGCCCCGGCCTGGAGGCCATGGCGGCCGCCGTCGCGCCGCCCCCCGGAGACTGGCTCTTCTTCGTGACCGTGAAGGCGGGCGACACGCGCTTCTCGGCGACGTACGAGGAACACAAGCGGCACGTCGCCGAGTTCAACCGGCTCCGGGCGGCCTCCCGCAAGACCTGACTCAGAGGCCTTGTCCGGACAGGACCAGGCGGTCGTCCGCCGGGGTGCGGGCCAGCAGGCGCTGGATCTCGCGGACCGCGGCGCCGCCCGCGCGGTTGGCGCCGATGGTCGACGCCGAAGGCCCGTAGCCGACCAGGTGGACCCGCTCGTCGCGGACGGCACGGGTGCCGTCGAGGCGGATGCCGCCGCCCGGCTCGCGCAGGCGCAGCGGAGCCAGGTGGTCGATGGCCGGGCGGAAGCCGGTGGCCCACAGGATCACGTCGGCGTCCACCCGCCGCCCGTCCGCCCAGACGGCTCCGGTGGCCGTGAGGCGGTCGAACACGGGCAGCCGCTCCAGAACCCCCGAGGCCAGTCCGCCCCGGACCGCCTCGTTCAGCGGCAGTCCGGTGACGCTGACCACGCTGCGCGGCGGCAGCCCCAGCCGTACGCGCTCCTCCACCAGGGCCACCGCCGCGCGGCCCTCGGCCTCGCCGAAGCTCCCGTCCCGGAACACGGGGGGCCGCCGGGTGACCCAGGTGGTCTCCGCCGCGACCTCGGCCACCTCCAGCAGGTGCTGCACCGCCGAGGTGCCGCCGCCCACCACGATGACCCGGGCCCCGGCGAACTCGGCCGGCCCGGGGTAGTCCGCCGTGTGCAACTGGCGGCCCCGGAAGGTGTCCTGCCCGGGGTAGCGCGGCCAGAACGGCCGGTCCCAGGTCCCCGTGGCGTTGATCAGGGCCCGCGCGGACCAGCCGCCGGACCCGGATTCCACGAGCAGGCGCCCGTCCGCCCCCGCGCGTACGGCGGTGACGTCCAAGGGGCGGCGTACGCGCAGGCCGAAGCGGTCCTCGTAGGCGGCGAAGTACTCGCCGATCACCTCGGAGGAGGGCCGCAGCGGATCGGCCCCGGTGAGCTCCATCCCCGGCAGCGCGTGCATGCCGTGGACCTTGCCGTAGGTGAGCGAGGGCCAGCGGAACTGCCAGGCGCCGCCGGGGCGGGGCGCGTGGTCGAGGACCACGTGGCCGATGCCCGCCCGGGCCAGGTGGTAGGCGCTGGACAGGCCCGCCTGCCCGGCGCCCACGACCACCACGTCCGTCCGTACGCCCTGCTCCGCGAATTCGTTCACGGTTCTACCAACTGGGGGAGGCGGCGAGATCTTCCCGGGGCTCAGCGCGCGAGCAGGCCGCGTGCCGCCAGCTCCGGGGTCACCCCCTCGCCGAACCAGTACGCCTCCTCCAGGTGCGGGTACCCGGACAGCACGAAGTGCTCGATCCCGAGCGCGTGGTACTCCTCGATCCGGTCCGCCACGTCCCCGTGGCTGCCGACCAGCGCCGTGCCGGCGCCGCCGCGTACCAGGCCCACGCCCGCCCACAGGTTCGGGGAGATCTCGAGCCTGTCCCGCGAGCCGCCGTGCAGCGCGAGCATCCGCTGCTGGCCCACCGACTCGCTCGCCCCCAGCAGCGACTGCGCCGTGGCGATGGACGCGTCGTCGAGGTCCGCGAGCAGCCGGTCCGCCGCGCCCCAGGCCTCCTTCGCCGAATCCCGGGAGATGGCGTGCAGCCGGATGCCGAACCTCACCGTCCGCCCCCGCTCCTCGGCCAGCGAGCGGATCCAGTCGATCTTCTCCTTCACCTCCTGCGGCCGTTCGCCCCACGTCAGGTACACGTCCGCGTGCTCGGCGGCCACGGGACCCGCCGCCGCCGAGGACCCGCCGAAGAAGATCTCCGGGAGCGGGTCGGGCGGCAGCGCCGTCAGCCCGCCGTCGATCCGGTAGTGCTCGCCCCGGAAGTCGAAGGGCTGCCCGCCCCAGACGCCCCGTACGACGGACAGGAACTCGCCGGTGCGCTCGTAGCGCCGGTCGTGGTCGAGGTGGTCCCCGAAGCGCCGCTGCTCGGCCGAGTCGCCGCCCGTCACCACGTTGAGCAGCAGCCGGCCGCGCGTGATCCGCTGGTACGTGGCCGCCATCTGCACGGCCAGGGTCGGCGAGATCACCCCGGGCCGGAAGGCCACCAGGAACTTCAGCCGCTCGGTGTGCTGGGCGAGCGCCACCGTCGTCAGCCAGGCGTCCTCGCACCAGGTCCCGGTCGGGGTCAGCACCGCCTCGAAGCCGAGCCGCTCGGCGGCCTTCGCGATCTGCGCGAGGTATGCGATGTCGGGCTCCCGCACCCCGGCGCCGGAAGGGTTGTGGGCGTAGGCGTGCCGGTCGACCAGGGTGCGGCCGTCGCCGCCGGTCGGCAGGAACCAGTGCAGTCGTACCGTCATCAGGATTCCTTCCCGTACGTACGGGCGGGCGTGGTGGAGGGCGGCAGGTCCCGGTTGAAACGGGTGTCGACGAAGTCCTTGAAGACGACCTTGCCCGGGATCAGCTTCAGCTCGGTGAAGGTGTCGGCGATCTTCTGCTCCGAGGCCACGGCCGCGTCGTCCACAGCGACCGGAACCCGGGTTCCGTTGCTTCGCTTGACCGCGTCGAAGGCCACCTCGTACGGCAGCCCGGTCTCCTTCGACCAGACCTTGGCCCACTCCTCCGGGTGCTTGAACACCCAGTCCTGGGCGCGCTGGAGGCGCTGGAGATAGTCCCCGATGGCCTTGCTCTTCGCCTCGTCCGCCAGCGCGGCGGGCGCCGCCACCTGGAAGCCGAGCCCGTTGACGATGCCCTCGCCGTTGGTGAGGACTCGGGCGCCGGAGCGCAGGACCTGGGAGGTGTACGGGTCCCAGACGGCCCAGGCGTCGACCTTGCCGCTGTTGAAGGCGGCCAGCGCGTCGGCCGGCTGGAGCAGGGTGATCTGTACGTCGGACGGGGTGAGGCCCGCCTGCTGGAGGCTCGCGATCAGCTGGAAGTGGGCCGAACTGCCCTGGGCCACCGCGATCTTCTTGCCGCGCAGCTCGGAGGGGGACTGGAGGGGGGAGTCCTTGGGCACGAGGAGCGCCTCGCCCGCGGAGGAGCCGTGCGTGGCACCCACCACCGTGATCTTCGACTTGGCCGCCGCGGCGAAGACCGGCGGGGTGTTGCCGACGCCGCCGATGTCCACGGCCTTGGCGTTGACGGCCTCCAGCAGGGGCGGACCCGAGGTGAAGGTGGACCACTTGATCTCGTAGTCGAGCTTGTCCAGTTCACCGGCGGCCCGCAGCAGCGACTCGAAACCGCCCTTCTGGTCGCCCACGTGGAGCGTGACCTTGGCGGCGGTCTTGGAGCCGTCCTTGGCGTCGGCCCCGCTGTCGGCGGCCGAACTGCCGCCGCAGGCGGTCAGGACCAGCGACAGCGGAATCAGCGAGGCCATCAGGGGCAGGGCGTGGTGACGTCTCATGGCGTTTCTCTTCGATCTCTCGTACGGGAACCAGGGAAGGGGCGCGGAAGGGGAGCGGAGAAGGGAAGGGGAGCGGAGAAGCGAGGGGCGGCGCTCAGTTCACGCCGAGCTCGCCCAGGAGCCGTTCGCGCAACTGCGCGAACCCGGAGTCGGAGACCGAGCGCGGCCGCTCCAACGCCACCTCGGTGTCGTAGGCGATGCGGCCCTGGTCCATCACGAGCACGCGGTCGGCCAGCAGCAGCGCCTCGTCGACGTCGTGGGTGACCAGCAGCACCGCGCAGCCGCGCCGCTGCCACAGCTCGGCGACGAGCTGCTGGGCCTTGATCCGGGTCAGCGCGTCCAGCGCACCGAACGGCTCGTCCAGCAGCAGCAGATCGGGCTCGCGCACCAGGGCACGGGCCAGCGAGGCCCGCTGCGCCTCGCCGCCCGAGAGCGTCTTGGGCCAGGCGTCGGTGCGGTGTTCCAGCCCGACCTCGGCCAACGCCCTTTCGGCGACCGCGCGTTCGGGGCGGCCGGGCAGTCCCAGCAGCACGTTGCGCCAGACCCGCTTCCACGGCATCAGCCGGGGTGCCTGAAAGGCCACCGCCCGGCGCTCGGGGACCAGCACCTCGCCCTCGATCTCCCGGTCCAGACCGGCCAGCACCCGCAGCAGCGTGGACTTGCCGCAGCCACTGCGCCCGAGGAGCGCGGTGAATTCTCCCGCCTTCAGGGTCAGGTCGAGTCCGTCGATGACGGACCGCTCGCCGAAGGACCGGTTCAGCCCGGTCACCCGGACCGCGGTGTCCGGGATCACTGCCCCGTGAAGGTCGGTCGCCATTGCAGCAGCAGCCTTTCGAGAGCGCGAACGATGAGATCGGCGGTGAGGCCGAGGAAGGCGTAGACGACGAGGCAGACGACGATCACGTCGGTACGGAAGAACTCGCGCGCCTGGTTCATCAGGAACCCGATCCCGGCGTCGGCGTTGATGGACTCCCCGAAGACCAGGGCCAGCCAGGCCGTGGCCAGGGAGTACCGCAGTCCGGTCATGAACCCGGGCAGTGCCCCCGGCAGCACCACATGCCGCACCAGGCCCCAGCGGCTGAGCCCCAACGCCCCGCCCGCCTCGATGAGTTGTTCGTCGACCCCGCGAATCCCGGCGTACACGTTCAGGTACAGGTGGAACGCCGTGCCGAGCGCGATGAGCGCCACCTTCGGCGCCTCCCCGATGCCCATCCAGATGATGAACAGCGGAATCAGCCCGACCCACGGCACCGTGCGCAGCATCTGGACGCTCGCGTCGATCAGGTCCTCGCCGAGTCGGGACAGCCCGGACAGGAGTGCCAGCACCGTCCCCGCCGTCCCGCCCAGTACGAGACCGATCGCCACTCGCTGAAGCGACACCCCCATCGCGGTGGGCAGTGTCCCGTCCCCGATCAGATCGGCCCCGGCGCTCGCGATGGTCGTCGGGGGAGCCAGGACGTCCACGGGCAACACCCCGAAGGTGCTGGCCAGTTGCCACAGTGCGAGCAGCAGCAAGGGGCCGATGGTGCGCCGCGCCCAGCGCGGCGCGGACCGCCGCCGGGCGGAGGCCGGTACGACAGGGATGAGGGCGGGGGCGGTACGGGTGCTGATGTCCGCTGACCGGGCGGATGGCTCTTCAGCCGTTATGTCCGGCGGCGCATGGCTGGTGACGCTCATGAGTGCTCCACGGAGGAGGGGGAGGGGATGCGGGCGCACGAGCCCGGTCCGGCACCCCGGTCACCCCCGCATCGGTGCGCGGGCAGGGTGACCGAAGGGTGTCGGGTTCAGGGAGGTGGGCTTCAGGGCATGCGAAAGGAGAGCGCGCGGCGCTCGTGAAGGCAGGTGACGCGACCCGAAGGGGGAAAGGGCGTCAGCAGCCGCGACAACACGCGGCGGAAGCCACCCGCAGCAGGTCGATGTGACCGCGCGTGGTGAGCAGGGCTGAACGCAACATGCGGCGAAACCTAGCCAGGCTCCCGCTCCGGGTCAATGGCGTCTCGCCCACTGGTACTCCCGTCTCCCTTGCTGGGACGGTCCTCACTTCCCGGGGGCGCGCAGCGTCGCCAGGACCGGCCCGATCGGCTGGAGGGTCAGCCCGGGGAGCGGCTTCGCCAGCCCGGGGCCGCTGTCCAGATGGAAGCGCCGGGCCACGACCGCCAGTACGAGGGCCGCCTCCACCAGGGCGAACCGGGCTCCCAGGCAGGCGCGCGGGCCGCCGCCGAAGGGGAACCACGCGTGCTCCGGCACCGGGTGCGGGGCATCCGCGTCCCACCGCTCGGGCCGGAACGCCTCCGGCTCCGGGAACCAGCGCTCGTCCCGGTGCATGGACCACGGGCTGGTCCACACCGACAGGCCGGCCGGGACCGGCCGCCCGCCGAGCGTCGCACCCTCCCGCGCCACCGCGGAGATCAGCCAGATCGGCGGATAGATCCGCAGCGCCTCCTTGACCACCTGCTGGGTCCACGGCAGCCGCGCGTAGTCCTCGTACGTCGGCAGCCGGTCGCCCAGCACCTCGTCCAGCTCCCGCGTCAGCCGCTCGCGCGCCTCGGGGGCGCCCGACAGCAGCTGCCAGGCCCAGGTCAGGGTGGTCGAGGTGGTCTCGTGGCCGCCGATGTAGAGGGTGATCGACTCGTCGCGCAGCTCCGTGCGCGACAGCGGCGCGCCGTTCTCGTCCCGGGCGGCGAGGAGCCGGCTCAGTAGGTCCTCCCGGTCCTCGCCGGCCGCCGAGGCCGCCTCGTGCTCCCGTATGACGTGCTCGATCTCCCGGTCGAGGACGGCCACGGCCTCCCGCATCCGGCGCCGGCCCGGAGTCAGCACCCACGGCGGCAGGAACAGCGTCACCCCGCGGAACTCGGCGCCCAGCTCCCGCTGCGCCGTGGCCATGGCGGCGCTGATGGGCTCCTCCCGCCCGGCGGCGTCGCTGCCGAACAGGGTGCGCACGGCGATCCGTTGGGTGAGTCCCGCCATCTCCCTGTGCACGTCGATCCGCTCGCCCTCGGTCCAGCCGGAGGCCAGCGCGTCCGCGCACTCCACCATCGTGGCCGCGTACGCGCGCACTTGGCGCGGCCGCACCGACGGCTGGACCAGCGCCCGCTTGCGCCGCCAGTCCTCGCCCGTGGCCACGACCACGCCGTTGCCCAGCAACTGGCGGAAGGCCCAGCCCAGTTCCATCGGCTGGAAGGTGGACTCGACGGCGCCGAGCAGCTCACCGGCGTGCTCGGGCAGCGAGACGAGAACGTTGCGCTGGGGGCCGAGTGCCCAGGGCACCCAGTCGCCGTAGTCGTCGCGCAGCGACTCGAAGAAGGCCAGCGGATCGCGGGCGAAGGCGGGGAGGTTCCCGAGCAGGGGCCACCGGCGCGGTCCGCGCTCGGCGCCCGGAGGCGGCTGGGTGGCGGTCACCACGGCATGGTGACAGTGCCGCCTCCAGGGCGCCAGGGCTTCGGGGGAGCCGGGACGCCCGGGGCGTCGGCGCGGGAACTTCCCGCCGCGGCCGAGGCGTTGGAGTGCCTCAGGCGGCCCGGTGCTTCCGGCCTCAGGCCGCCCGGTGCTCCGCCAGCCACTCGTACGCGGTGTCCGCGCTGAACTCCGCCTGGCCGGACCGGAAGAGGAGACCGGCCGGCGCGAAGGCCGGATCGTCCGCGGTGGCCGCCACGTACGGGACCGCCACGCACCCCATGCCCGCCGCGTGGGCGGCGAGCGCGCCCGGCGCCGCGTCCTCGACGACCACGCAGTCGGCGGGCTCCGAGCCCAGGCGCCGCGCCGCCTCCAGGAACACGTCCGGGGCGGGCTTGCCCCGCTCCACCTCCTCGGCGGAGACCACCGTGGTCAGCAGGGCGTCCAGGCCGGTGCCGGCCAGGACCGCGTCGATCGCCTCGAGCGAGGATCCGGAGGCCACCGCCATCGGGATGCCGTCGGCGTGCAGCCGCTCGACGAACCGGCGCATCTCGGGGTAGGCCTCGGTCTGCGTACGGGCGAGCTCCAGGTAGGCGGCGTTCTGCTCGGCGAGCAGCTGTTCCACCGGGGCCTCGATGCCGTGGGCGTCCCGCAGGATCTCCAGCGTCTCCAGGGTGCCGATGCCGATGTACCGGGAGTGCTGCTCCCAGGTGAAATCGGGGACCCCGTGGCGCTCCAGGGTGCGCCGCCCGGACTCGTAGTAGTTCGGCTCGCTGTCCACGAGGGTGCCGTCGAGATCGAATATGACGGAGATCATCCGTTGTGCCCGTCCTGCCGGTACCGGTCCTGCCGGTGTCTGTCTCATACCTGTCCCGACCATCTTGTCAGGGTTTGCGCGCCGCCCGGCCCACGGACTCGACCAGCGGAAGGAGCCGGTGCGGCACCCGCTCGCGCAGCGCGACCTCGGTCCGGGTGCGCACCACCCCCGGAAGCCGGATCAGCCCCTGGATGACGTCCTCGAGATGAGCGTTGTCCCGGGCAGCCACCCGGGTCAGCAGGTCACCGCCGCCGGTGATGGAGAAGGCCTCGATGATCTCCGGTACGGAGGCCAGCGCGTCGCCGACCTCGTCCAGGTGGCCCTGCGTGACCTCGATGTGCACGAAGGCCAGCACCGGATGCCCGAGTGCGGCGGGGGAGAGGACGGGCCCGGTGGCGGTGATCACCCCGGTGCGCTCCAGCCGTTCGATCCGGGCCTGGAGGGTGCCGCGCGCGACCCCGAGGATCCGGGCGTACTCCCGGACGCTGGTGCGCGGCTGCTCGATCAGCAGGCGCAGGATCCGTGTGTCGAGCTCGTCCACCGCCATGCCGCGACCCTATCAACGGGCGGGTGCACCCGACCGGTGCCGCGGCGGCCCGGCGGGAGGCCGCGGGCGCGCTCCGCCGGCTGTGCCGTCCGGGGGAATCGCGCATCCGATGCGGTGCGCCCCGGGGAATCACCAGGTGCGGGGGCACAATCGGCGCGGGGCGGCCCACGAGGAACGGAGAGAGCCATGACGGGCGAGAACTGCCTGGTCACCGGAGCCACCGGCTACATCGGCGGCCGGCTGGTCCCGGAGCTCCTCGACGCCGGACACCGCGTCCGCTGCCTGGCCCGCTCCCCGGAGAAGCTGCGCGACCACCCCTGGGCCGGACGGGCCGAGGGGGTCCGGGGCGACGTCACCGACGCGGAGTCCGTGGCCGCCGCCATGGCCGGCGTCGACGTCGCCTACTACCTCGTGCACGCCCTCGGCGGCGGACCGGGCTTCGAGGAACGCGACCGCGCCGCCGCCCGGACCTTCGCGGAGCAGGCCCACGCCGCCGGGGTCCGCCGCATCGTCTACCTCGGCGGGCTCACCCCGGCCGGCATCCCCGGCCGCGCCCTCTCCCCGCACCTGCGCTCCCGCGCCGAAGTCGGCGAGATCCTCCTCGCCGGACCCGTCCCGGCTACCGTCCTGCGCGCCGCCGTGGTCATCGGATCGGGCTCGGCCTCCTTCGAGATGCTGCGCTACCTCACCGAGCGGCTGCCCGTCATGGTCACCCCCAGCTGGGTCGGCACCCGCTGCCAGCCCATCGCCGTCCGCGACGTCCTGCGCTACCTCGTCGGCAGCGCCGCCATGCCGCCCGAGGTCGACCGGGCCTTCGACATCGGCGGGCCCGACGTGGTCACGTACGAGGAGATGATGCGCCGCTACGCCGCCGTCGCCGGGCTGCCCCCGCGGCTCATCCTGAGGGTGCCGATGCTGACCCCGGGGCTTTCCAGCCACTGGATCGGCCTCGTCACGCCGGTACCGAGGGCGCTGGCCCGGCCGCTCGCCGAATCCCTGCGGCACGAGGTGGTCTGCGCCGAGCACGACATCGCCGTCCACGTCCCGGACCCGCCGGGCGCGCCCATCGGCCTCGACGAGGCGCTCGCGCTGGCGCTCCAGCGGATCCGGGAGGCCCGGGTGACCACCCGCTGGTCCTCGGCAGCCGTGCCGGGCGCGCCGAGCGACCCGCTGCCGACCGACCCCGACTGGGCGGGCGGCAGCCTCTACACCGACGAGCGGGAGCTCTCCGCCGACGCCCCTCCCGAAGCGCTGTGGCGAGTGGTGGAGGGCATCGGCGGGGAGAACGGCTGGTACTCCTTCCCCCTGGCCTGGGCCGTACGGGGCTGGCTGGACCGGCTCGTCGGCGGAGTCGGCATCCGCCGCGGCCGCCGCGACGCGGACCGGCTGCGGGTCGGGGACTCCCTCGACTTCTGGCGGGTCGAGGAGATCGTGCCGGGCCGGCTGCTGCGCCTGCGCGCGGAGATGAGGCTGCCCGGACTGGCCTGGCTCGAACTCCACGTGGACCCGCCGAAGCCGGGGAACGCCGGCGCCCGCTACCGGCAGCGGGCGCTGTTCCACCCGCACGGCCTGCTGGGCCACCTGTACTGGTGGAGCGTGTCGCCGTTCCACGCCGTCGTCTTCGGCGGCATGGCCCGCAACATCACCCGCGCCGCGAGGCGCGCCGACGCCTCCTAGGCCGCCTCTTTGGGATCTTGCCTGACCCGCGCCGCCCGGCACCGCGGCGACGGACGGCGAAGACGGCGCATCCGGGCCGGGGGTTGCGCGCGAATCACCTGTGACGACCCGTCCCACCCTTCACACGGAGCGAACCCCCATGAACGTCGCGGTGGTCCTGTACACCTCCGACCTGCGGCTCCACGATCATCCGCCGATGCGTGCCGCCCTGGCCTCCCGCGGCCGGGTGGTTCCGCTCTTCGTGCGCGACCCCGCCGTCCCCGCACCGCCCAACCGGCTCGCCTTCCTCGCCGACTGCCTCGCGGACCTCGACGCCGGGCTGCGCTCCCGCGGCGGCCGGCTCGTCCTGCGCTCCGGTGACACCGTCGCCGAAGCCGTGGCCCTCGTCCGGGAGACCGGCGCCGGCGAGGTGCACATGGCCGCCGGCGTCAGCGCGTACGCCCACGCCCGCGAGGAGCGGCTGCGGGCCGCCCTCGAAGCCGAGGGCCGGCGTCTCCACGTGCACGACGCGGTGATCACCGCCCTGGCCCCCGGAGCCGTCCTCCCGGCCGGCCGCTCCGACCACTTCGCCGTCTTCACCCCCTTCCACCGCCGCTGGGCGGAGCAGCCCCTGCGCGCCGCCGCCCCCGCGCCGCGCTCCATCGGCGTCCCCGACTCCGTTCCCTCCGATCCGCTCCCCGAACGCGCCGCCGTCACCGGCACCTCCCCGGGCCTCGCCAAGGGCGGCGAGGACGAGGCGCGCCGACTGCTGGCCCGCTGGCTGCGCTCCGGGATCTCCCACTACCCCGGGACCCACGACGACCTGGCCGGCGACGCCACCTCCAGGCTCTCCCCGCACCTGCACTTCGGCACGCTCTCGGCCACCGAGGCCGTTCACCGGGCCCGCGCGGCCGGCGGCCCCGGTGCGGACGCCTTCGTACGGCAGCTGTGCTGGCGCGACTTCCACCACCAGGTGCTCGCCGCCCGGCCGTCGGCCGCCGCCTCGGACTACCGCACCCGCCAGGACCGTTGGCGCACCGGGTCCGCGGCCGAGGAGGAGGTCCGGGCCTGGAAGGACGGCCGCACCGGCTACCCGGTGGTCGACGCGGCCATGCGCCAGCTCCGCCACGAGGGCTGGATGCACAACCGGGGCCGGCTGCTGGCCGCGAGCTTCCTGACCAAGACCCTCTACGTGGACTGGCGCACCGGCGCCCGCCACTTCATGGACCTCCTCGTGGACGGGGACCTCGCCAACAACCAGCTCAACTGGCAGTGGGTGGCGGGCACGGGCACCGACACGCGCCCCAACCGGGTCCTCAACCCGGTCCGCCAGGGCCTGCGCCACGACCCCACCGGCGCCTACGTGCACCGTTGGGTCCCCGAGCTCGCCGGGCTCCCCGCGCCGCTGGTTCACGAGCCCTGGCGGCTGCCGGGACTGGAACGGGCCCGCTACGACTACCCCGACCCGGTGGTCGAACTCGCCGACGGCCTCGACCGCTTCCGCCGGGGCCGCGAGGCCGGCACGGGTGTCGGCCCCGACGGGGATCGCGGCCCCGGCTCCGGCCCCGGCGGCGGTCCGAGGTGAGCGCCCGCGGCCCCGCCGCGCCGTACGGTGGACCGGTGGAGCCCGAACCCCCGCAGCCCGCACCGGCCGCGCTCGCCACCGGAGCCGTCGCCCGGCTCCTCGGGGTCTCCCCGACCACGCTGCGTTCCTGGGAGCGGCGCTACGCCATCGGCCCGGACCGCCGCGAAGAGGGCCGGCACCGGCGGTGGACCCCCGGGGACATCGCCCGCCTGGAGCTGATGTGCCGCCTCACCGCCCAGGGCGTGCCCCCGTCCGAAGCGGCCCGGGTCGCGCGGGGCACGCGCCACCCCGCCTCCGCCGGGCCGCCGGACGAGGGCCGGGGTGCGACACCGGGAGGGCCCCGCGCACTGCGCCTCGGGGACGTCCGCCCGGAGTGCCGGGGGCTCGCGCGGGCCGCCGTACGACTGGACGCGCCGGCCGTGGAGGAGCTGCTGGCCGCCGCCCTCGAGGGACTGGGCCTGCTCACCGCGTGGGAGGAGGTCATCGCGCCGACCCTGCACGCGGTGGGCCGCAAGTGGGCCTCGGCCGGGGAGCGTTACGTCGAGGTGGAGCACCTGCTGTCCTGGCAGGTCTCCTCGGCCCTGCACCGGATCCGGCCCGCCCCGGAGCCGCTCCCGGGCCCTCCCGTCCTCCTCGCCTGCGCGCCGGGGGAGCAGCACAGCCTGCCGCTGGAGGCGTTGACGGCCGCACTCGGCGAACGGGCCCTGCCGGTCCGGATGTTCGGCGCCGCCCTGCCGCCGGGCGCCCTGCACGAGGCCGTGCGGCGGACCGGCCCGCGGGCCGTGGTCCTGTGGGCGCAGTCCCGTACGACCGCGGACGCCTCGCTGGCCGCGTCGGTCGCGGGCATCGAGTGGGGCCCGCGCGGCGCCCGGGGCCACTCGGCGCTGCTGCTCGCCGGACCCGGCTGGGGAGCCGTGTCCGCGGCCGCCCCGGCACTCCCGCGCACCGAGCGGCTGTTCGGGCTCCGCTCGGGGCTGGCGGTCATCGAAGCGATTGCGTCCGGCCGGATTCCAGCGACTGCCGCAGGACGTGCAGCGCCCGCCGGGTATGGCTCTTGACGGTGCCGAGCGGGAGCCCGGTGCGGTCAGCGATCTGCGACTGGGTCAGGTCGCCGTAGAAGGCGAGCCGCAGCACCCGCTGCTGCGCCGACGGCAGCCGGGCCAGCTCCCCGAGCACCACCATCCGTTCCACCACCCCCTCCGGACCCGGTTCCGCCCCGCACCGGGCCCGGACGCCCACGCGCGTGACGGCCTCGGCCACCCGGGCCCGCCGGGTCCGCGCCTCCAGGGCGTCGGCCACCTTGTGCCGGGTGATGCCGCTCAGCCAGGCCCCGAGGCCGCCGGGCCCGGGCCGGTACCCGGCGCGGCCCCGCCACGCGGCGAGGAAGACCTGCTGGGTCACGTCCTCGGCCTCCCGGTCGTCGCCGAGCGCGCGCCGGGCCAGTCCCTGCACCAGCGGTCGCCAGCGGTGATAGACCGCCGCCACGCACTCCTCGTCGCCCGCCGCGAAACCCGCCGCCAGGCGTGCGTCGTGCTGCTCGTCCATGCGTCGAGGCTCGCGAGGACGACCGCCGGAGCCAAGTTGCAGCGTTTCTGCATTCTTTTCTCCCCTCAGGCGGACGACGCCCGCCCTAGACCGATGGCTCCCCGCCGGGGTGCATCAGGGGGTGGGTCAGGTACACCAACGCCACCGCCAGGACCAGTACGGCGGCCGGCAACAGCAGCCACCCCACCGACCAGCCGGTCCGTACGAGCAGCGCCCCGGCCAGTCCGCCCGCGAACATCGCGCCGACCGAGCCGGCGCGCCGCACCCGGGCCGCGGTCCCGTACCCGAAGGCCCGGTCCCGCCCCATGGTCGAGCCGCCGAGGAAGGAGGTCAGCGAGCGGGTCACCAGGGTGGTCGGCACCCCGGACAGGTTCACCCGCAGGCTCGTCACGTTCCGCATCCCCATCGCCAGTGACAGGGCCGCCGAGACCAGCAGCTGCCGGGCGCCGGGGGCCCCGAACCGGGGCGCCAACCCCCATCCCGCGGCCGCGGCGGCCAGGACCAGCAACGCCTCGGCCGACAGCCCGGTCACGAACCAGCGCCGGCCGCGGGCCTCCACGAAGGCCTCCAGCCGGGCCCCGCTCACCGCCCCGACGGCGAACGCGGACAGCGAGACCGCGGGCGCCAGCGCGGGCACGGGGCCCGCGTGGGCCACCCCGAAGGCCAGGAACAGAACGTTGCCCGTCTGCATCGCCGTGAAGACGGGCCCGAGCGCCAGCAGGCTGACGGCCTCGGTCAGCCCGGTCACCGCGGTCAGTACCAGCAGCAGGAGGGTCAGCGGAGGTCGCATCGTGCGGGCACCGGGGCTCATGAGCCCCGACAGTGACAGGTCCGGCCCGCCCGTCCGGCGACGACATGCCGCACGCATTAGGGTCCGGAGGATGAGCGACCTGCTGCTGGTGAGGCACGGCGAGACCGCCTGGAGCGCGACCGGACGGCACACCGGGCGCACCGACGTCCCGCTGAACGCGCGCGGGGTCGAGGAGGCCATCTCGCTCGCCCCGTTCTTCCGGGACCGCCATCCGGCCCTGGTGCTGACCAGCCCGCTGCGCCGGGCCGCGGCCACGGCCGAGCTCGCCGGGCTGACCGGCGGGGTCACCGACCCCGACCTGTACGAATGGGACTACGGCGGCTACGAGGGCGTCACCACCCCGGAGATCCTGCGGGACCGCCCCGGCTGGTCGCTGTGGACCGACGGCGTACCGCCCGGTGACGCGGACCATCCCGGCGAGAACGCCGCCCAGGTCGGCGCCCGCGCGGACCGGGTACTGGCCCGGGCGGGCGAGGTGCTGCGGGCGGACCGGGGCAACGTCGTCCTCGTGGCCCACGCCCACCTGCTGCGGGTGCTGACCGCCCGCTACCTGGGCCTGCCGCCCGAGGACGGCCGGCTCTTTCTGCTCCGCACGGGCACCTACAGCGTGCTGTCCACCGAACACGGCCTCCCGGTCGTCGCCGGGTGGAACAGCCGCCCCTGAGCCCGCACCCGAGCCGCCCTGATCCAGCGCTGCGCCGCCCCCGCCTCGCGCGCCGACCCGGTCTGCGTGACGATGCGTACATGGCCCACGAAGGTGCGGGCGGCGGCCCGGGGACCGGACCTCCGGACCCCTCCGAGCTCGCCGACACGGCGGACGCGGGGCTCAAAGCCAACGCGATCGGCTTCCTCGACGCGCTCGTCATCGGTTTGAACTCGACCTCGCCCGCGTACTCGCTGGCCGCGGTCATCGGACCGATCGTCGCGCTCGCCGGCATCTACGCACCCGGCGTCATGCTGGCGTCCTTCGTGCCGATGCTGCTCATCGCCGCCGCCTTCTACTACCTCAACAAGGTGGACCAGGACTGCGGGACCACCTTCTCCTGGGTCACGCGCGCCATGGGTCCCTGGGCCGGCTGGCTCGGCGGCTGGGCCATCGCGATGACCGGCGTCCTCGTCATCGGCTCCCTCGCCGACGTCGCCGTCCACTTCGGCCTGCTCGCCGTCGGCCTCGACAGCTGGGCGGCGAACGAAACGATCCGCCAGATTCTCACCGTCGTCGTCATCCTGGTCATGACCGGCGTCTGCGTCATCGGCACCGAGCTGTCGGCCCACCTCCAGGACATCCTCATCCTGGCCCAGGTCTTCTTCCTGCTCGTCTTCGCCGTCGTGGCCATCTACCGCGTCTACGCCGGCACCAGCAGCCTCGACGGGACCAGACCCTCCATCGAGTGGCTCAACCCCTTCGGCGCCGGCGGAGCCGCCCTGACCGGCGGACTGCTGCTCGGTGTCTTCATCTACTGGGGCTGGGAATCGGCGGTCAACCTCACCGAGGAGGTCGAGGACTCCGCGACCGCTCCGGGCAAGGCCGGCATCTGGTCCACCGTCGTGCTGCTGGTGACGTACCTGTCCGTCGGCTTCGCGGTCGTCGGCTACTCCGGGACGAAGTTCCTCGCCGAGAACGCCGGCGAGGAGGAGGCCGTGTTCGCGGTCCTCGCGCACGAGGTCATGGGCGGCTGGGACTGGGTCGTCCTGCTCGCCGTCTGCACCTCCGCCCTGGCCTCCACCCAGACCACGATCATCCCCGCGTCCCGCACCGCCCTGTCCATGGCCCGCCGGCACGCGCTGCCGCCGCACCTCTCGCACATCCACCCCCGGTTCCGGACCCCGGACGTGAGCACCTGGTGGGTGGCCGCCATCGCCATCGCCTGGTACCTCGTCGTCAACCGGATCAGCGAGAACGCGCTCCTGGACTCCCTGACCGCCCTCTCCCTGCTCATCGCCTTCTACTACGCGCTCACCGGCCTGGCCTGCGCCGTCTACTACCGCCGCCACCTGCTGGAGAGCGCGCACAACTTCCTGCTGATCGGCCTGGGCCCGGTCCTCGGCGCCGCCCTGCTGGCCTGGCTGCTGGTGAAGTCGGTCGCCAACATGTCGGACCCGGAGAACTCGGCGAGCGGGGTCTCCTGGTTCGGCCTCGGACCGCCGCTGGTCATCGGGATCGGCATCGCCGTCGTCGGCGTGCTGATCATGTGCTTCTGGCGGGTCCGGGACGGCCGCTTCTGGCAGGAGAGGCGCGGCGTCGCCGACCCGGAGCTCGTCCACGCGATCAAGAAGCCTTGACGGAGAGGAGCCCCGATGTCCGTCGTCCTCGGCTACGACGAGTCCCCCGGCGCCGAGCGCGCCCTGCACGTGGCGCTGGAGGTGGCCACCGCCTTCGGGGAACCGCTCGTCCTCGTCTACGGGGCGGCCGCGCCGGGCTCCACCGGGGAGGAGTACCGCGCGCACCGGGAGGCCGTCCGCGAGGCCGGCCGCAGCGCGCTCGCGCGGGCGGTCGCCGCGGCCGACGAGGCGGGGGTGCCGTCGACGGTCGAGGTGGTCGACGAGAAGCCCGCCCAGGCCCTGCTCGACGCCGCCGAACGCCACCGGGCGCGCGTGATCATCGTCGGCAGCTGGGGCGACAGCCCGATCCGCGGCGCGCTCCTGGGCTCCACTCCGCACAAGCTCCTGCACCTCTCCCCGGTCCCGGTCCTGTGCGTCCCGACCGAGCCGGGCGGCCCGCGGACGTAGGAGGCGGTCGAGGGGCGGTTCGCGCGGTGTGCCCCGTCGGCTGGTCCAGTGGCATCCAATGGCCGAAGCGTCCGGCTTCCGGCTGTGCCAATGGCCCAGTCCATCGGCACCGGTTTGAGCCAACAGGCCTCCGGATGTTTATCTGTGTCCTATCCATGTATCTACGGCGCCACGCAGCGCCGGACGGCAACGAGGCCGATCCGGACCGTGGCGCCTTCGCCGTGCCCTTCGCCGCCCACCACCCCCGGGCGGAAGGCGGCCCGGCGTGCTCCATCGCAAGGGGGGCGGCACACCGCCGTGAAGAGGATGTTCGTGGCTCCGGATCCGGGGCGGGCAAGACTCAGGAACTCGTCGCGCGCCGTCATCGGCGTCGCTCTCGCCGTCGCCGTGGCCGAGCTCTGCGGGCTCTCGCTCGTCGCGTCGATCACCGGGGGACTGGCCGCCCTGCTGGCCCTCTTCACCGTGACGGACGCGACCGTGCGCGCCCAGCGGGTGACCACCGCCCTGCTCCCGGCCGCCGGCTTCCCCGTCCTGGCGCTGGCCACCACCCTGCACGGAGTGTCCCTGGCCCGCGACGCGGCCTTCGTGGCCGTCGTGTTCGCCGGTGTCTACGCCCGGCGGTGGGGAGCGCGGGGGCACGCCCTCGGCATCTTCGCCTTCATGAACTTCTTCATCACCCAGTTCCTGCACGCCCGTCCCGGGCAGCTGCCGGAGCTGTACGCGGCCGTCGGACTGGCGCTGCTCTCGGCCGGCGCGGTGCGGTTCGTGCTGTGGCCGATCGAGAAGCGCACCCCGCCCCCCGCCGTTCCGCCCGCGCCGCCCGGTACGGGACTGGCCCGGCCGACCACCCGGCAGGCCTTCCAGGCCACCGCCGCCTGCGCCTTCGCGCTGGGCATCGGCCAGGTGCTGTCCGAGGACCGCTGGTACTGGGCGGTCGGCACCGCCTGGTGGATCTTCGTCAACACCGCCTCGCGCGGCGAGACCCTGGTGCGCGGTTTCCGCCGGGTCCTCGGCACGGTGATCGGGATCGGCGCCGGCCTGCTGGTCGCCATCCCGCTGAACGGGGCGCCGGCGCCCACGGCCGTCCTCGTGGCCGTCTGCGTGTTCGCGATCTTCTACACGGCCCCCGTGTCGTACAGCTGGATGATGCTGGCCGTGACGGTGATGGCGGGCCTGCTGTACGGACTGCTGGGGGTGCTCGATCCGGGGCTCCTCGTGCTGCGCCTGGAGGAAACGGCGGTCGGTGCCGCCTGCGCCGCCCTCGCCGTGGTCCTGGTCCTGCCGGTCACCACCCACGCGACGAACGACCTGTGGATCCAGCGGGCGCTGCGGTGCGTGCGCACCTGCACCGCCGAGGCCGCCGCACGGCTCGCCGGCTCGCCGGTCGCCGACCCCGCGCCGCACGCCGCGGAGCTGGAGCTGTACCTGGGCCGCGTACGGCTCTCGCTGGCGCCGCTGGTCCATCCCCTCAGCCCGTACCGCGGCCGCAAGGCCAGGGCCCGGCGGGTGCTCGCGCTGCTCGACGAATGCGCCGTCGAGGTGCGCGGTCTGGTCTCGGTGGCGGCGGACCCCGACGCCAGTCACGACGCCCGTCTCGCGGCCGCCTGCTGGCGGGTCGAGGCGGCGGTCGAGGCGCTGCTCGCACCGGAAGCGGAACGCGGGCCGGCCGACCGTCCGACGGCTTCCGTGCACCACGGGCGGCTCGCGGCGGAGCCCGCGCTGGCGCACCTGCACGGACTGGAGCGACTCCTCGCCCAGCTCGACGGACCGCTGCGCACCGCGTCGCGCTCACCGCTGGTCGGCGCCTGACCGAGGGCGCGACGGACCGCGGGACTCGGGTCCCCCGCCACGACCGGGATGTTGGCCGGGAACTTGCGCGGATGCTACGCCGCGCAGGGTTCGGACCGCAGACATATCGATGAAGATCACTCGGAGGGGTGTTCCGGGCGCGCCTCCCGCACAGCGCTGACCTGCGGCATGTACAACGGGTGATTGTTCATTGCACATTCATCCGGCATGGCCCCTCCATGCCAGCGGGGTGGATCTGGTCGGACAGGGGGTAACCGCCCGGAATGGAAATACTTCAACAGCGCTCCACCACCGCTCAGGTGTGGGAAGCGGCCGAGGAGTTCATCCGACTGTTCCACAGGGAGAATCCGGACGCCGGTGATCCGCGCGAACGGCTCGCCGCCGTGCGGGCCGAGCTCGCCGGGACGGGCACCTACCGGCACACTCCCGAGGAGCTCGTGCACGGCGCCCGGGTGGCCTGGCGCAACAGCAACCGCTGCATAGGCAGGCTGTACTGGAACTCGCTGCGCGTGCGCGACCGCCGCGAGGTCTCCGACGCCGACGAGGTCGCCGAGGAGTGCTTCGAGCACCTTCGGGAGGCCACCAACGGCGGCCGGGTCCGGCCCACCATCACGGTCTTCGCCCCCGACGCCCCGGACCGTCCCGGCCCGGTGATCTGGAGCGAGCAGCTGGTCCGGTACGCCGGCTACGGCGACCACCACTCCATAACCGTGGGCGACGCCCGCAACGCCCCGCTCACCAGCGCGCTCCTCTCCCTCGGCTGGTCCCGCGGCGAGGGCACCCCCTTCGACCTCCTCCCGCTGGTCGTCCAGGGGTCCGACGACAAACCCCGCTGGTTCGACGTCCCCCCGGACGCCGTGCTGGAGGTGCCCATCGAGCACCCCGACGGCGAGGAGGGCGGCGACGGCTGGTCTGACTGGGGCCTGCGCTGGCACGCCGTACCCGCGATCTCCAACATGTGCCTGGAGATCGGCGGCATCCACTACCCGGCGGCCCCCTTCAACGGCTGGTACATGGGCACCGAGATCGGCGCCCGCAACCTCGGCGACACCGACCGCTACAACCTCCTGCCGGCCGTCGCCCGCCGCCTGGGCCTCGACACCGCCAGCGACCGTTCCTTGTGGAAGGACCGCGCGCTCGTCGAGCTCAACCGCGCGGTGCTGCACTCCTTCGACCGGGCCAAGGTCACCATCGCCGACCACCACACCGAGTCGAGGCGGTTCCTGACCCACGTGGAGAAGGAGGAGCGCAAGGGGCGTGACGTGGGCGCGGACTGGTCCTGGATCGTGCCGCCGATCTCCGGTTCGGCCACCCCGGTCTTCCACCGGACCTACGAGGACCGCCCGAGCGCGACGGCGTACGTTCACCACCCCGGTGCGCAGGAACGGGCCCAAGGGCGGGACATGGTCTAGACCTTCTGTTACCGTCGCTCCGAAGGGGCACCTCCCAGCGGTAGCCGGGGGAGGATCCGGAACGGCTGAGAGGGGTCTCCCGTGGGCGGCGCGAACAGTGGCGTGGGCGGTACGGACCGTACGGTCCGCGGCGGCGAACACCGGGCCTGGATCGGCTCGTTCACCTCGGGGGGCGGCCGCGGTGTCACCACCGCGGCCGTGGATCCGGCCACGGGGGCGCTGACCCCGCTCTCGGCCACCGACGCCGTCGCCGACCCCTCGTACCTCGCCCACGACCCGGGCACCGGCGTGCTCTACGCCGTGAGCGAGACCGAACGCGGCGCGGTGGGCGCCTTCCTGACCACGGGCGAGGGGCTGACCGCCCTCGGCCCCGTCGTCGGCGTGGACGGCGCCGGGCCCACCCACCTCAGCCTGGCCGGGCGCCGGCTGCTGACCGCCAACTACACCTCGGGCAGCGTCAGCAGCCTCCCGCTCGCCGCCGACGGAGCAATCCAGGAGCCCGCCTCCGTGCTCGCGCACCACGGCTCCGGCCCCGACGCCCGCCGGCAGAAGGGCCCGCACGCCCACCAGGTGCTGCCCGACCCCACCGGCCGCTGGGTGCTCGGCGTCGACCTCGGCACCGACTCGGTACGGGTCTGCGCGCTCGACCCGGCCACCGGAGCCCTGAGCGTGCACGCCGAGACGGTGCTGCGCGCCGGGACCGGCCCCCGGCACCTCGCCTTCCATCCCTCGGGCGCGGTGGTCTACGTACTGCACGAGCTGGATCCGCAGGTGACCGTCTGCCGGTGGAACGCGCAGTCGGGTGAGCTCCAACCGGTCGCGGAGGTTCCGGTCGCCCCCACGGGCGCTCCAGGGGCCGGGGCGGCCTACCCCTCGGCGATCGTCGCCTCGCCCGACGGCCGTTTCCTCTGGGCCGCCGTCCGCGGCGCCGACACCATCGTCACCCTCTCGCTCGCCGGAGGCGCCGAGAAGCCGGAGCTCACCGGCACCGTGCCGTGCGGCGGGAACTGGCCGCGCGACCTCGCCGCCGACCCGTCGGGACGCAGGCTCTACGCGGCCAACGAGCGCTCCGGGGACGTCACCTGGTTCGACGTGGACCAGCGGACCGGACAGCCGCGCCGGGCCGGCTCGGTGGCGATCCCCGCCGCCACCTGCGTGGTCTTCGGC